>DATDPY010000444.1:0-6575 GCA_035292565.1 Cyclobacteriaceae bacterium
GGTGAGTATGCCGCCTTTATCCAGCACTTTCCAGGTATATCCTTCCGGAGATTCATCCGATGATTTTTTCATTACCGTATTCCTCATTTTTATTGATTTCGGTTTTGAAGTGAGCCTGAGGAGTTCGGTTGAAACCGTATCGAAGGTGCTGTAAGTTATTCTTTCGGGGCTATACGAGATATTGGTAACCACGGAGGATGTTCTTAATAAATGGTCTGCATGATCAGGGGCAAGCTGCGGGGCTGCGGCCATTGCACGGAGATAATGCCTCACGTAGTCGCCATATCCATCGGTCATCCAGATAGCATTGGTCGGGTAAAAATTTTTCCCGTTGAAATCTACCATGTACGTCGCCCAGTTCAACATCCGTACCGCGTTCCTTGTATGCGTGGTGTCGCCGGTTTTCTCCCAGTACCTTAATTCCATGGAAGCCTGGCGTGAAGAGTGGCTATTGCCAGGTTGGCGGTAAGCGGTCTGTTCGTCGGTAACCATAACGCCGTATTTCGAATACCGGTTATCGTCTAGCTCGCCATGTACCCAGTTGAAAATGTTTTTGACCGATTCCTTCCAGTTAGGATCGGCGTCCGGATGCTCGAGGAGGTACATGGCATAGGTTATGGCATTGATCTGCGTATCAGACCATCGCGGTACGTCCTCGAAGAATGGTCCCCACTTGTTGGTTTTTGCCGGGTAGGTTTTGAGCCAATCGAGTGCAATATCGAATGCTTTTTTAAATAATTCCGTATCGCCCTCTTTCAACTGGATCAGTCCTTCGAATAATTCCAGCGTACCGGTCCAATTGGTTGTATAGGATGATTCTATCTTTTTCAGGTTTTTTGTCTTAATGTCATCGGGCATACCTTCATACCAGCCTCCCCCTTCGTCGAGCAGGACGCCGGTTTCACCGGTTTTTGCATTAACCTTGAAAGGCCACGGCGACCGGTCATTATCCCCGCGTTGGACTTTTTCTGCCAGAGTATTGGCGATGTTTACGGCCGCCGCCAGATAGTTAATGTCGCCGGTTTTTTTATATAATATTAAAAGCTCGAATCCGAATGAACCTGCCTTATCGGGCTGGGTGTAATTCTTTCCGATGATCATGTCGCCGTCGTAAAATCCTGAGTGGATGTCCATGTTATAAGGATAAGGAAGGTTCGGCCAATCGTCGTCAGGGGATGATAGAGAATGGGAAAGATAATAATCGGCCATGAACTTCATATTCTCAAGAACAGCCTCATTGCCGGTGTAATCGTAAAGCAGGTTCCACGACGAAAGGGCCATCTGCAATTGGTCGCCCCCAAGCCCGCGGGGATCATGGTTGGGCTTCCATACCTGGTGATACATATAATATGGGATACCGTTGGAATCGATCTCCATGTTTTTCCAGAAACCCCATACCCGGGTAATCGCATCATCGTAGGCCTGCCCCAGGTTCGATGAGAACCATGGCAGTATATTGCTGTCCTGGTCTACACGGACCGGGTGGAAGATGATGGAATCAGTCAGAATTATATCGCTTTCTGCATAGATTTTATCCGCGCTCAATCCGGTGTAAGGCAGGTCTGATTTTTTACACCCGGTAATCAGGGTTACTGCCATGAATAATAAAAGAGTCCTTTTCATAGGTTACCTTGAAATTTTGGTTTCGAGCATCCGGTCAATAATATTTTTAGTAATTCTTTGGATCCTCACGTCACCTTCTTTGAAGCTATCGATAAACGGTGGGTTGATATACCCCGGGGGCGCCGTCATCACCTTGTTCCACCAGCAGGTTCCGGCCTGGAATACATAGTTGCCTTTCGGAGCTGTATATATTGTCGTAGCATAAGTCCGGTTCATCCGGGTTGGCTGGCCGTTATAATTGGTTACCGGTCCCTCCGCCAGGACCGTGAAGTCTTTCTGGTTTTCTATGAAAGGGGGGCCATGAAACTCCCAGCCGACAAGGAAGGGTACAATATCTCCCTTTTTCATGCCTGTACCCTCGAACGCCCAGTGATCGGGAGCTGCACAAGTCCAATCGGCCAGGCCTACGCCATAAGATGTTACCCCCATCAGGTTCACGTCGTCAAGCGGCTCATCGACATACCTTATACCGCGGTTCGGCCTCCCATCGGAGCCGGTCAGCAATACGACTTTCCCCGATACGGAATTGCCCGAAAGGAAATCCATGTGTACTCCGGCATCCCGTGCTTTCATTACATTATCAAATTCCTGCTGAGTCCAGTATTCGTCATGACCGGCATCCATCCAGATTTTAGCTCGCAGAAGGCCCTGTCCGTCCTCGTGGGCATCAAGCTGGGAAATGTACGTAACGTCATAACCTTCTTTTTCAAGCCAGAAGGCCAGCGGGAATTCAGTCATCAGGAATTCCCCGGAACCATTGGTCAGGGGTTCGAACTTCCCCGGAAACCCGTTCCAGAAAATGGCGTAGGGGCGATCGAAGCCTGCAGAATAGCTGTCGGGCCGGCGGGTTCCCCAGGGATTGTTCGGGGAATCATACATGGAACGCCATTGCGGCCAGCGGTTATAAGATTGCCAGGTGAAATCCGAGACCTGGAAGATGATATCGGCATTTCGGTCATCCCTGACGATGAAAACCACATAGGCATCGGCATCCACATGTCTCCAGACGCTCAGTTTTCCCAGGTAAACACCGCTGACCCATTCTTGAGGGATTTTAATAGCAGCAGATTCTTTCCAGTTACATTCCATGATATGGTTTTCACCGTCGACCGGCGTCAGTTGCCTGGTTCCTCCTGCGAGTCCCTTCATGGGCGTTAAGGTCATCATCAGACGGCCGCCTTTCCCGCCATAGTATCCCATTCTATAAATGTCAATTTTATAATCCGACGGCGGGTCGGTGCTGACATAAAATTTCAGAGAGTCGCCGGCTTTAACGCTCAGGTGGGAAACATATCCCTCGATGGCGGTCCTCCGGTGCCAGCCTTTATCATAAGGCTCATCCGGGTCGCGGGGCACGTTGGTCAGGAGCCAGTCGCTGGTGCCTGTTTTGGCATTTTCGGTGGAGATGATGTTTTTGGATTTTTGCTGGGCGTAAATTGAATTTACAGGCAACGCGGCAAACAAACTTCCGGTTAAAAACAATACAGCCGGGAATGTCGGCACATTTTGGATAAAACGAGGCATAAATATTTTTCTTAAATCCATTTTAATAAAGTGATTATGCATAAAAAAAAATTGAGATAATAAAAAATCGTGTTAACTGTCCGCGCGATCCGAATAAATCATTCTTTCTGTTGACCGCTGTTCTGCTTTTCCAATTCATCAATCTTTGTAAACATTGCTTTGAATGCATCGGCTGCCCTTCTTCTCCCTCTGGTTTCTGCAGGCAATTTGCCATAGAAACTGTCAATAAATTCCTCGGTTTCACTCCAGACGGTCTGCATCATTCCGTAATACCTGGGTTTCATTTGTGGCGTGGCAAATTTTCTGAATTTTGCCATGTCTTCGGTCTGAATTACGGAGGTTTCAGGCGATCCCCCCGTGCTGGTTATAACCCTGAATCCCTTCATGGCAAAGTAGACCGCGGTCTGGTCAGGTCTTTCATAATGCCAGTCGCAGATCACCACATCCTTCGGGATCATGTCAATAGCCCGGTATGTGTAATTATAGCTTGCCTCCCATTCTCCGAAGCCGGTTGTTTTTCCATCGAGTAACCGGTCTCCCCATATCCATAGCTCCCGGCCTGTTTTATCCAGATGATTTTTTATTTTATTCACTTCACCGGCAAAAAGTTCAGCCTTATCAACGCCTGCACAGCGCGGGCACTTTTCATCGCCAAGATAAAATACTTCATCCATGCCTGCATGGAAGGCGTCAGTTTCAAATACATCGCATATTTCATCAATCAGGGCAAAAATCACTTTGTGAAGATCGGGATGAAGGGGACAATAACTTTTGCAATAGAGCTTGTCGCTATTTGGCCAGACATATTTTTCCGGAATTTTGATATGAGGCGTTTCATCGAATTGAGGAAATTCCCTGAGAAGTATATTGGGTGTACTGCGCCATGACTGGTGCCCCAACAAATTGATCTGCGGTATGATCCTGATATTGTTTTTTTTGCAGGCCGCAACCATTTTCTTTACATCCTCTTTTGTCAGAGATCCGGGCTCTGCAAGCTGAGGATAACTTTCGAATTGATAGTTGAAATCTTTGTCGCAAACGAATAAAACCAATGTGTTGACGCTGCGCGGGGCCAGCTCTTCATTGATAAATTTCACAAAACGGTCCACGCCTTCATGCCTTGGGGATTTACAGCTAAAGCCTTTTATCGGAAACAATTCTTCATTTGACCCTTTTCCGAAAGCGGCAGATTGCCATGCCATTGACAGGGATAGAACAGATAAAGCCAAGAAAATATTTTTCATATAATTAACAATTAAATTTTTTATAAATGACGCTTATTCAGGATTTAAGCATCTTCATGTAGTTTTCCAATGACGCTTTTTCAGCTTCAACACTCCATCCTGAAATTATGCCTCCGTAAAAATAGAAAGTAACATCGAATACAACATTCGAATTTTGTTCCGTAACCCGGTAAACTTTCGTAACGTCGTATTCTTTTACAGGTTCATAATCGCCCAGGTTAACCTCCGCCCCGTTACTGTCCCTGATGAATTGTTCTGCCAGTGCATTGGCGACCGGTAAATGCGCTTTGCTTCTCCTTCGATCGTTCTTAAGGCGGTTAATATAGTACTCTGCTGTGTTGCCCTGCAAAGCGTTTTTAAATACATAACTAATCGTGTCCTGGTCAGTTTCTTTCAACTCCGGCAATGTTGAAGCCTTTGCCATGCTCAGGTATGCGAGGATATGTAAATTCACTCCTTTCATGATACCCTCGTTCTCAAACGGGTTTGTATTTACAACCTTTTGGGGCAATGCAAGCGGTTTCAACTTGTTTGCGCTCCGTGCTGTTCGGGCACTATCCGTGTAAGCCCTGAATTGACGGCGTATTTCCGGCGAACGTAATCCGCCAATCGTAAAAATGGCGATCCCATCAGCCCCGTTATTGAGGGCTTCATCCATACATTTGAACATGATCGGGCCATCCGAGGCGGTCATGCCGCAATATAAAGTGGTCATCGGGTTTTTATCCCGTACATTCTCAAGAGTACAATCAGAAATAAAGCTGGCATCCCCGGTATAAAAATTATGATACACCATCGGGAAGACAATATCCAGGTTCCACTTTCCCCAATCCTGCCGGACCATTCTTTTCGACATGGCAGGGGTGGGGAAGGGGGAGGCCGCCATCACCTTTCCATAAGAATGAACCACTTCGGCAATCTCATTGGCAACCTCCGTAATCTGGTCGCAACGGAATTGCCTCCAGATCGTATCGATCGATGGATCTTCCTGTTCGCGCGGGTCATAGCCGTGTTTTTCCAAAAATAATTTGATCAGGGCGGGATGATAGCCATAATCAAACTCGGGATACTCCTTATCCTGCACGATATTATAACGTGACCACAGCGTGGTTGGGAGGATAACGTCAACAAAGCGATGATAATCGATGGCAATGCCGTTAAGTCCCTCAACTTCACAATTGGCGATAATCTTCTTTTTGATATGGTCGCGGACTTCAGGCAAAGCCGGGCACATAAACTTGTAATAATCCACGTAGGCTTTCGTATCGGCCAGGCTTTCTCCTTTCCGGTTTACGCTGAGCCATTCCGGATGCTCTTTTACTACGGCATCACGATCGTGTTCCAGGTTCATGGTCCACAACCATGCATAAACCTCAATCCCATGTTTATGGGCTATAGGGATCGCTTCACGGTAGTCATCAGGAGTTGGCGCATTCAACATAACACCGTCGATACCTGCTTCATTCATAATTACACAAACCGAGTCAAAGTTCATGCCAGGGCGGTAATCGAGCCAGGTCCAGAACATTGGATAATCAGGAACCTGTTCTTTTTTCTCACCTGAACAGGAAACCATAGCATAAATCGACAGGAATAAAATCAGGAATCTTGAATTTTTCATACGTCAGATTTAGTTTCTAAAAAATCTTCAAACCCGAAATACAACCTTTGCGAAAGGAATGATTTTGGCTTTCAAGTTATTGATTGGCAGGCTGAAATCAAACTTTTTTATGGTTCAATTATAATGTCTATCGTTTTCGGTCTTCCCGGCTTTAATCCGGATATTCATTGCGATGATTACTAATCACGGGGTATCCAGATTTCCCTGGCGATTTTTTGATATTCTGGATCGTTTTTGCATGACACAAATTCGGGGAAAATCTTTATAAAAAAATGAAATGATTCTCTCGATTGAAGCGCCTCGTTCAGGTATTCATACATTTTCTTTTTATCACTTAAAGCCGCGTGAATTAATGCAAAATAGCTTTTCTGAATATTCTCTGAGGCTGATAAAGCGTCCAAACTATCGCACATCGCTAAAGCACCTGCCCGGTTTCCCTGCCTTGCCTGGAGCATCCCGTTATATAAGAAGTAAAATGATTTCATTCTGAATCTTTCTTTAACATAAGTGACAGCCTTATCTGCCAGTTTGTAATCTTCACGGAAAAGACAGGCGAATAATAT
>DATDPY010000445.1:0-2462 GCA_035292565.1 Cyclobacteriaceae bacterium
GGACGGAAGAAATCCGACAAAGACTGAAAAACGGGGACCTCGATATCGGTATCCTGGCCACACCGCTGAATGATGCCGCCCTTGCCGAACACGTTTTGTTTTACGAGGAATTCATGATGTATGCCTCAGAGCATGAAAACCTTCCGAGAAAGAAATTTTATGTGCCGAAAGATATTAACCTCGATCATCTCTGGCTCCTGCAGGAAGGTCATTGCCTTCGGTCACAGGTATTGAATCTTTGCATGCTTAAGGAGGAAATGAATAAGTCCGATAATCTGTCTTACGGGGCCGGAAGCATTGAAACCCTGATTCATCTGGTCGACAGGCAGGGAGGGCTGACTATCGTGCCCAGGCTTGCCGTTGAAATGATGAAACCGGCCCAGAAAAGAAAACTCAGGATATTTGCCGAGCCAAAGCCGGTGCGGGAGATCAGCCTGGTTGCCATAAAGGATTATCCAAGGGCCAGGCTGCTGGAGCTCCTGAATAAGGCCATTATCGATGCTCTTCCGGCAGATAAGGAATTGAAGCGAAAAAAGGTTCTTGAGATTTAAGTTCTTGCAGCAAGATCAATTGAATAAATGAATAGGCAGATGATCTTCGTTTATTCGTTTATTTGTTTATTCGTTTATTCGACACTCCCCGATGAGACAGAAAACTAATCAAATTGTTTGTTAATTCATGAGGCTCAGGATCCATCATTTCTTCGACATCATCCGCGACATCGGGAAAGGAATCGAATTCGAGCCGCATCCTTACGGTCATTCTAACCATATCGTTGCCCGGAAAATTAGAGACGGAGAAGTGTCTGAAATTGAACTGGTAATGGGCTGTGACGACATTTGTGAGAGATGCGTTCATAAGGTAAATGGCCATTGCGATGACGCCATTCATCATAAAGGATTTTCCGGGAAAGAAGAATATAACAATTTTCTCGACTCACGGATCATGGAAGTTTGCGGCCTCCATGAACATGATATCCTCATGCCGTGCGAACTCCTTGCCAGGGGTATGCTCTATGCCGGGAAAATGGAATGGATCTATTCGGTTAATGATCCGGAACATACAGCCGGACGGAAAATGGACTTCCTTAAAGGGCTAAAAATATTGCCGGAGAAATGATTGATGTTGGCTGCTTTGATAAAATAATAATCGAAATGCCAATTTTATACACCACATCCCAAATTCCAAAGTTTCGGAGTCCGTTAGAATTTTTAAGTCACTAATGAATACCATGACATATAAGTGAAGATAAGCATTATGCCCTCTATGGGTCTGTTTTCAATGATTTTGTTTTAATTCCCGGTTTTGGAATTTGGGATTTGTAATTTGACGCTTTTCTGGAACTTGAGATTTGTTCATTGAGATTTGGTGCTCCAAATTTTGTACTTTCGAAAAGAGATTATTCGCCATAACAATTACAGTTAAAATGAGCTATTCCGTAATCACCCACATTCGTTATAATTACTGGGCCTGTGCCAGGATAGTCGATTTGTTGAAGACCCTCGACGAGAAGTTTATATTCACGCAGTTGAAAAGCAGCTTTCCTGGCATCGGCAAAACCCTTCTGCATATCTGGGATGGTGAGGTAGTCTGGCTAAAGCGGTTGCAGGGAGAAAGCATGACAGATCTGCCTTCCAAGGATTTCAAAGGCAAAAAAGACGAACTTCTTACCGGCGCTTTCACATCATCTCAGGTTTTGTTGGGTTTTGTTGAATCCAAAGGAAATGATTTCTTTGCATCGAAGATCTCTTACAGGAACATCAAAGGCGATCCTTATGAAAATATTGCCGAAGACATTCTGTTTCACATCGTGAACCATGGCACCTATCACCGGGGACAGATCATTACCATGCTCAGGGAACTCGAGATTGTTCAGGTTCCGAATACCGATCTCGTTAATTTCCTACGCTCAAACAAATAGATTTATCAAATTCCAAATTCCAAATTCCAAATTCCAAAATCCAAAATACAAATCTCAAAATCCAATCCGAAGATTCGATGCACAATAAAAATTCACGATTCAATAATGAATTCTCTTATGGAAATCGATCCTGAACCTGGAACCTGAAACCTGGAACCTGGAACCTGAAACCTGAAACCTGGAACCTGAAACCTGGAATTTCCGCCTTTAGATGGTTACATATGCAGGTTATTTTTAACTGACTGATTTTTAAAAACGCTACGACATGAAAAAACTAATCCCGCTCTTTTGCATAACATTTTTATTCCTCTTTCGTGTGGAGACTGCCGCCCAGGGAGAAGTGCCGTCCGTTGCTGTCGTAAAGACCAATGGCCATACGATTGCGAAATATGAAAAGTTTGAAGTCGCGCTTAGCCTTGAGCATGTGGGAATTCATAATCCATATGACCCGGATGACATTGACGTGTATGCATACTTTGTTTCGCCGCTGGGAGATTCAATCCGGATAAACGGCTTTTATGATAATTATCGCGATGCCGGT
>DATDPY010000446.1:0-12260 GCA_035292565.1 Cyclobacteriaceae bacterium
GAAAAGAAAAGTGGCCGCAAGAAGGCTATGGAAAAAATTGCATTGCTGATGTCTGAAATCGATGTTGCCGAATCAAACAAACAGTCGGTAATGATGACTATAAAAAATAAAGCGATCACCGATTTTGAAGACGGACTTGAATATTATTCGGCGATCAATGCCGGCTGCCGATGTATCGTCACTCACAATCCGGAGGATTTTTATTTCTCGGAAATTGAGGTTCTTGAAACACAACAATTCCTCGAAAAATACGTGGTTAAATAAACCGGCTTTATTCGATATTTAATAAATTGGATAATTATTACTGAGAGCATTAAATAGTATCAAATCGGATGTCGAAAGTAAACATTATCATGAAAATGTAATGAATACCATTTGTCGATTCGGAGTTTATCCCGTAGGGATATGATCTCGGTAGTTATTTGGATAATAAAAGCATTGAATCCCGTAGGGATGAAATATTCAGATCGGTTCTTTAAATAAATATTAATTGGATGTGGATTGGGGTATAGGTATTGGCCATAGCGGTAATTTTATTGCGTCCCTATGGGACTTGATGTTAACTTTCCAAATAGCTACCGATCTTTCGTCCCTACGGGACTTAATACAATGAACAAAATCATTTGGTCACAAAATAAACTTTAAGCGTAACTTATTCGGTTTTTATTCCCTTATCCGTTTTATAACCTGATACATCAATCTTATAATTGTGATACTATTTATAGTCCTGAGTAATAATCCGCCTGGTATTTATGAACTTTTGTAAATTATCTCTGATTACCTTCTTTCTTGCTCTTGCGACTTCTACCGCTTTCTCGCAGACAAAAATCAGTAACCTTTTGTGTGAAAATCTCGCGAATCCGGTTGGCATCGATAAAAGTCATCCCCGCCTTTCGTGGCAGATCGTCAGCGATCAGCGAAGCGTTTTGCAAACCGCATACGAGATCCGGGTTGGAACGGATTTGAATTCAGTTACAAGCGGCACAGACCTGGTATGGTCGCCCGGCAGGGTATTATCCGAAGAATCGGTACATATAATTTACAGCGGCGAAAAGCTGGAATCGGGGAAAAAATATTTCTGGCAGGTCCGCATCTGGGACAACAAGGGAGGCGTCACCAACTGGAGTGAACCGGCTTCCTGGCAGATGGGGTTGTTGGATTTCACCGGATTCACGGCAGCATGGATAAGCCCAGGCTTTAAGGAAGACACCACGCTCCGGCCATGCCCTGTTTTCCGGAAGAAATTCCAGATTGCAAAAAAAGTAAGTTCGGCAACGGCCTACATAACTGCACATGGCCTATACGAAGCCTGGATAAACGGCAAAAGGGTGGGCGATGCTTATTTTACGCCCGGCTGGACCAGTTATAACAAGCGCTTGCAATACCAGGTCTATGATGTATCCGCTCTTTTAAATACCGGCGACAATGCCATCGGCGTCATCCTGGGCAATGGGTGGTACCGCGGTTATGTTGGATACGCCGTGACCAAAAACTTTTACGGCGATGATGTTGCGCTTTTGCTCCAGCTTAACATCGTTTATTCAGACGGAACTACGGAATCCGTCATCTCCGACGGCACCTGGACCTCGTCCACAGAAGCCATCCTGAGTTCAGAATTTTTCCATGGCGAAACCTACGATGCCCGCAAGGAAAAGCCGGGTTGGAAATTGCCGTCATTCAACGATTCGGATTGGACGGTCGTCGACATCCGGGATTTCCCCAGGGACATCCTTACCGCAACTTATGCCGAGCCTGTCCGAAAGCATGAGACTTTCAAGCCGGTAAAGATCTTTAAAACGCCGAAGGGAGAACAGGTAATTGATTTCGGACAGAACCTTGTCGGCTGGGTACAGGTGAAAGCTACAGGCAAAGCCGGCGACTCGATCATTTTAAATCATGCCGAAGTCCTCGACAAAAACGGCAACTTTTATACGGAAAACCTCAGGCAGGCCAGGGCCAGGGATATTTTTATATTAAAGGGCGGGGCAGCGGAAACCTTTGAACCGCGCTTTACCTTTCATGGATTCAGGTATGTGAAGGTCAGCGGCTACCCGGGCGTATTGAATCCGGCAAATTTTACGGCCGTAGCCCTGTATTCGGATATGCCGTCAACCGGATATTTCAATTGCTCCAACCGCCTGATAAACCAGTTGCAGCATAATATCCAGTGGGGGCAAAAGGGAAACTTCGTTGACATTCCCACCGATTGTCCCCAGCGGGATGAGCGTTTGGGATGGACAGGCGATGCCCAGGCTTTTTCAAGGACGGCAGCTTTCAACATGGGAGTAAATAATTTCTTTTCCAAGTGGCTGAAAGACCTTTCTGCCGACCAGGGCATTAATGGGGCCGTACCATTCGTGATTCCCGACGTGCTTCCCCGGTATTCCAATCAAACGATCGGCGCTGCGGGCTGGTCCGATGCCGCTGTAATCATTCCCTGGAACCTGTATCTCCATTACGGCGACAGGCAGTTGCTGAATGAACAGTATCCTTCGATGAAATCCTGGATTAATTATCTGCAGGGCGTGAGCAAAAACGATTTGTGGAACACTGGTTTCCAGTTCGGGGACTGGCTTTCTTACCGCGCGCAGGAAAATGATCCGTTTGATTATGTTTCTGCGGTGACCGATAAACATCTGGTGGCCCAGTGTTTTTATGCGAACTCAACGCAACTGCTTATCCATGCAGCAGAGGTGCTGGGTTACACCGGCGATGTTGAAAAATATACGGCATTGCTTGATAAAATAAAGCAGGCTTTTCTAAAAGAATATGTTACTCCGAACGGGAGATTAGTATCCGATACGCAAACGGCCTACGTGCTCGCCCTGGCATTCGATATGCTCCCTGAGAAGCTGAGACCGCAGGCCGTCGACCGGCTAATCGAAAATATCAGGAAATATAAGTACCACCTCACCACCGGTTTTCTGGGAACGCCGCATCTCTGTCATGTGCTTTCCCGCTTCGGTCATGCCGACGTGGCTTTCGAGCTCCTCCTCCAGGAAACCTACCCTTCTTGGCTCTACCCTGTGAAAATGGGGGCCACCACCATCTGGGAGCGCTGGGACGGCATCCGGCCCGATTCCACTTTCCAGGATGCGGGCATGAATTCCTTCAATCATTATGCCTATGGCGCGATCGGGGACTGGCTTTACCGGGTTATGGCGGGAATCGACACTGATGAGAGTAATCCGGGGTACAAGCAAAGCATTATCAAGCCGCATTACAGCCTGAAATTTTCCGCGGCTTCCGCCAGCCTGCAGACCTATTACGGTACGGTAAGTTCATCCTGGAAAATCGAGAATAAAAAGCTTACCCTCGATATTGAAATACCTGCCAATACCACCGCCATGGTTCATATTCCTGCGAAGGATCTTCGCTCGGTCACGGAGGGCGGCAAAGCCCTATTCACCGTGCCCGACCTGCAGACCTCGGGCAGCGAAAACGGGTACGTCATTGTGAAGGCGGGCTCGGGGAAATATCACTTCCTGGTTGAATTATAAAAATCATACCCTGGCGCTCATGAAAAAAAATATTTTTTTAATCTTCAGTTCTTTATTCGTGTATTTTTCTCTAAACGCTCAAAATCCCATCGTACCTCCCGGCATGTATATTGCCGACCCTTCCGCTCACGTGTGGCAGGACGGCAAATTATACGTGTATGGTTCCCGGGATGAAAATCCCACGTACTATTGTTCCTGGACGCATCACGTGTTGTCTTCTTCTGACCTTCTTCATTGGACAGTCAAAGAAAATTCTTTTGTATCGAAAGGTCCGGGCGACCAGGTTCCCTATAGCGACAATATATTATACGCACCCGATGCGCAGTATTTTAATGGGACCTATTACCTGTACTACTGCCTTGCCAGCAATACAATGACCGAGGGTGTGGCTATATCCCTTTCGCCGGAAGGTCCTTTCGTCAATGGACAAGTCCTGAACACCGGGGGTATCAACGAAATCGATCCCTGCGTTTTCATCGATGACGACGGGCAGGGGTATTATATCTGGGGGCAGTTCAACGCCAAAATGGCAAAGCTCAAACCAAACATGATTGAATTGGATCTTACAACCATACGCTCTAACATCGTTACGGAGGAGGAACATCTTTTCCACGAAGGCGGATACCTGGTTAAAAGGAAAGGGATTTATTATTTTGTCTACGCGCATATGGGAAGGGCGGGCCGGCCAACCTGCATCGGTTATTCAACGAGCGCTTCCGCGATGGGCCCCTACAGTTACGGTGGCGTGATCATCGACAACGATCACTGCGACCCGGCGGTCTGGAACAATCATGGATCCATTGTCGAATTCAAAGGCCAATGGTATGTGCTCTACCACCGTTCAACCCATAATTCCGTTACGATGAGAAAAGCCTGTGTGGAGCTGATCTCCTTTAACGATGACGGAAGTATAAATGAAGTTGAAATGACGACCCAGGGGGCCGGTGGTCCGCTGAACGCTATTCAGGAAATTGACGCTGCAAGAGCCTGTTTGCTTTATGGAAGCGTAAGAATTACCGCCGATTCCCCTTCCAACGAAATCCTCAGCGGGATCAGGAATGATGATAAGGCTGCATTTAAATACATTGATTTCGGAAGCGGGATTAACGAGGTGTCCGTCAGGGTTGCCCCGGGGAAAACTCATGGCAGGATTGAAGTGGTCCTCGACCATTCATGGGACCGGCCAGTGGCAAGTATCCCAATCCCGGGCGGCGACGATGGCAAGGTCTGGAAAGAATTCAGCGCAAAGGTTTCTGCAGCTTCCAGCGTTCATGCCCTGTGGCTCCGGTTTTATGGGACAGACGACAATCTCTTTACAGTGGATTCATTTAAGTTTATCAAATAAACCAAGTGAATTCGATTTTGTAATTTCTCTGACTGTGGAACGGTTCATTCGTGGAAGCGTGTATTTGTAAAATCGACCAGCTCCCCACTTTCACAGTTCCACGATTGCGCGATTCCACAACAAAACTTTCAGTGTTGCCTCAATTGCATAAGAAAACGATCCTGATCGCCATACCTGTTTATCATTTCATCCCTGATCTTTTCTTCTCCGATTCCATTCATTGACTGAAGAAATTGATGAAACAATGATTCTCCGATAGGCCGCTTCAGTGATATATTTCCCTTTGTATCCCCCTCAACGGCCACTCCCCCTTCCCGTTTTTCCTGTATGGAATAATTCGCGGCTTTTGAAAATAACTGCATCGCCATTTCGTCGTTCCGTTGTTTCCAGGCAATATATCCCCTTTGAAAATAGGCTTCCACATTTTTAATATCCGTACCGTTTACCTGCAGGAAATATTGTTCCGCTTCCTTCAGCTCGTTCCTGATCAGTAAAATCTGTCCAAGCCGGAGCAGTGGGCCGGTAATCTCGCGGTTCAGGTCAAGCGCTTTGTGAAATTCCATTCCCGCTTTTTCGAGATTGAAATATCGGGGGTCTTCAAGCCTCATGTACAGGTTTCCGAGCTGGTAGTGGCCCCGGGCATTCAGGGGATGCACGGCAATCAATCTGTTCCAGGCATCTTCTGCTTCAGAATATTTTCCCAGTTCATAACACATATTTCCGTAATTGAAGAGGGCGTCCTCATGCCTTGCATTGATTTCCAATGCTTTCAAAAAACAATCGCGGGCGGCAAGGAATTCCCCGGCTGTCCGGTGTTTTTGGGCGGCCCGGTAAAAATCCCAGAATTCCCTGACCTTCTCCCTTTCGGCTTGAAGCGAATCGGGCATATCTTCCATCACCGATGCATTATCCTTTTTACAGGATGCAGTTACCAGGAACAGGGTGATCAAGACCATGCTAAGCTTCATGATATTCCCGGGTAAATCTTTCAGATTTTTCATGACGGCTCCCAGGCAATTTCCATGATCCTGTTGGCCGGCACTTGATAAAATTCCTGCCTGTGCTGATCCGGCCATAAGATCTCAACCGTATCGGCCGTCTGGGATTCCCCCAGTCCAAAATGCTGTACGAGGCTGTTTTGTGAAAGATAAGATCCTTCCGTGCCGACCTGCCTGATCTGAGTCAGGCCTGCCGTAACAACCTTTATCTTTGCGCCGAGTCCGAACCTGTTTTTCCCGGCCGAGAGGAGTTTTATTTCGATCCAGTTATTTTGATTCCCCCCGTCGTTGCGCAAAAGAATTCCAGGACCGTCGTGATTGACAATAAATATATCAGGGTCGCCGTCATTATCATAATCTGCCCATGCAGTCCCCCTGCCTGTATATTTCTTCCGGAAATAATTTCCGGCAACCGGGGAAATGTTATAAAATCCTTCCTCATCATTGCGGTTCCAGAACAACTGGTCATCCATGGCAACCAGACTTTTGGTTTGATCTTTCAACTCGAAGGTGCTTCCGTTGGCGACAAAAATATCAAGCCTTCCATCATTATTATAATCAAAGAAAAATGTGCCGAAGCCGATATAGTCCAGGGCGATCTGCCCAAGTCCAAAGCGGTCGGCATAATCCATGAATTTTATTTCATGGCTGCCCTTAATATTCATCCTCGTTATCTGGGTAAGCATATTGTCATACAGGGCATTTTCCTGGGCAATCCAGTGCGTGATGAACATGTCCATATCCCCGTCATTGTTCCAGTCGCCCACGGCCAGCCCCATGGCCCCGCGGTAATCGGCTACAAATGCCGAATGGCTGATTTCGCTGAAAGTACCCTTCCCCGTATTCCTGTAGAATACATTATCGGAAACATCATTGGCCACATACAAATCGGGCCATCCGTCGGCATCAAAATCACACCAGACAGCCGACAGGCTCCTGCCCTCTTCATTGGCAACACCCAGGTCTTCCGTTACATCCCGGAAGGTCCCGTTTCCGTTATTTCTGTACAGCTTGTTTTCCGCAGGCCGGAAGGAGGAAGGATTCAGGCTGGCAGGTACTTCTGCATTATATTGCCTTGACGACTTTCCCTTCTCCGGTCGTGTATAGACGACATATCCACAGATATATAGATCGGGGTGGCCATCGAGGTTGTAATCTCCCCAGGCCAAACCCGACCAAAAGCCAGGCACGTTGCCGATGCCCGACGTTTTGCTTACATCCGTGAATGTTCCGTCCCCCTTATTGCGATAAAGCCTGTTATGCCCGTAACACGAAACGGAAAGATCGGGCCAGCCGTCGGAGTCGAAATCTGCCCAGGCTGCCCCGTTGATAAAATCCCTGATGTCGACACCGGCAATTTTTGAAACCTCCTTGAAAGTCCCATCCCGGTTATTATGATACAACTGGCATGCGGCTTCTGAATTCCTGATTTCCTCTTCCGTAAGTGAAATAGGGCCCGCAAAATTTGCAATAAAAAGATCCTGCCAGCCATCATTGTCATAATCTCCCCATGCTGCTCCGGAGCCCATATCCTCCGGCAGTTGGGAGGTGCGCTCTCCACGGAAATGACGGAACCGGATCCCCGCCGATGCTGTAGCATCCGTAAAGCTGATCTTCGGGTAGTCCGGGGGCAGGTCCCTGGCAAGCTCTGCGGTCAATCCGTCGACTTTTTCCCCGGGCGTATAGATCTCCCTCGATCGCGACCCCAGCCAGAAGGATAAGATTAACAGGATGATAAAACTCACTCCGGCAATCCAGGCTGCAGAAAGGAGCTTCCTTCTTTTTGTCAGTTTGCTGTTCATGATGATTTATTTATGGCGGGCTAATTCCGGACCTGATTTTATCCCGGCTACCCGGATCGTTTTATGATCAGATGAAAGTTCGGTTATCCGGGTCGTGATACCCGAATCCTTCCCGAACATGTAATTGATGAGGTACTGGTCCACTTTCCTGTATTTAAGTCTTGCCGTAATATTCAGATTGGTAACCGTGGTCGAAGGATTTATGAATTTAAATTCCCTGGATGTTTCTTTTTGTTTAGCCGCAGTCCGGGTGTCGGCAGGGCAGTTGAACATAAATTCCGCCTGGTCGGTAAAACCGGGGAACATCGACCGGTTGAACCGGACCCCGACCATCTCCCAGAGATTATGCTTGTCGATCAGATTCCCGTACTGGTCGACCGGTTCCACCTTGAATACGAATGATCCCGGCTGAATGAAGTAGTCCTGGTCGAGATGGCCTGACCGGAAAACGATGTTGCTGTCCTGGTCCGTAACGGTGATCTCCAGCCACGACTGGATGATGTCGATGGGGCCGGTTGGGAAATCGTGACCAGGCTTGTTATTGGTAAGCAACACACTGAATTTTACTTCTTCTCCCGGCATTACTTTTTCCGGCACGATCAATTCCACGGGAACGACCGGGCCTTCGGTCCATTTATCCCTGATCTCGGGGATATCGATATTTCCTTTCAGCCATTCCTCGGTCAGCCTCACATGTTCCTCCGCTCCCGGGAGGTTCAACGCTGCCGGGATAAACTGGTTAGCGGCAAGAAACCTGTGGCTCCGGAATTTCCCGTCTTGGGCAGAACGGTTATAATCCATATCATCGCCGGTTGCAGGTTCTCCTTTTCCATCCATGAGCGGCATGTGGCATTCCCGGCATTCGACGGTCTTGGCAGGGTCGCCGGGATGGTTCCACTTGCTTTTCCTCCATTTATCGTACTGGTTCTGGAGTTGTACCCACCCAACATTGTTAACTTCTTCATCGATGAACTGCTTATGGCAGGCGGCGCAGAACTCAGGGCTCTTGAAAAGTTTATGCTGGAATGTTTCCACATGATATTCCGGGAAACTCCTGATCAGGAAATTGCTGAAGAACTTTGCGGCTTCCCCCTCCTTCAACTCATACATATACCGGTTGGGCTGTTCAATCACGTAATTTGCATTTCCTTTAACATCGGTTTGCTTGATCGAATGACAGGCGATGCAGGATATCCCTTCCTGGTATCCATGTATATTGGTAAGATCATCGGCCGAGGTATAAATATTTTTTGACCCGGAAAAAAGAGAAATCGGGTCGTGACAACCTCCACAATACCGCGTGGATTCAGACCCGTTCTGCTGCCCCATCACTCCCTGGATGGTTTGAAACGCAACATCCATTGCCGCATAGCGGTGGGCGCTCACCTGCCATTCCTTGTAGATCTCTTCATGGCAGCCTGCCGTTCCACAGCCTTCGGAATTACCCAGGGAACGGGGGTCGAAAGCCCCGCCGGTTTTGGTTTTTGCCAGGCTTGGCGCGAAAGGACGGTCCTCGCCATAGAGATAGCTGTAATCTTCGGGGAACTCGTTTTCCCATTTGTCAGGAATATAAAGAAGCGACCACAGGCCTGCTCCAAAAAATAAAAATACTGAAATGGTAATGACCCTTTTAACCCATGAATTTTGTGCTATCAGGACAGCTTGCATTACTGGTGTTTTACCGGATTTTCGATCCCGTATTATGATTAAAACGATATGGGGAATGCAGAAAGCCACCAGGCAGAAAGTGGCCGCCGTGTGAACCAGGTCCCATAGTTTACTGATCCTTGTTCCAAATACAGCTTCAAAGGTTAATAGGATGCCTGTGATAGCCAGGATCACCATGGTGACCATGAGGGCATAACCCGTGAGTTTGTAATGATTCATCGTTATGGACCTGTATACCAGCCAGTGACGGACCATATAAACCATGACCGGAACAATAAATACAAGACCAATACCTGTATGCAGGACCACCTGCACCTGGTTTAAAATGCTGAATGGGAGCAAATAGATCGAAAGCCCGGTAATGGTTTCAAACAAGATCAGCCCGGCCGTAGAATATCCCAGCCAATGCCGCCATTCATGCTCTTTTGAATATGTTTTCTGGTTTTGGCTCATTTTTTTCAATTTTGTTCGTTCACCCGCGATGACCGGATTGATTCACGATCACCTCAATGATAACTGAATAAGGAAGTAAGCTTAATCGGTAATTAATGCCGACGAATATCGGCTTCGGGTGGCGGTGTAAGTATGCCAATCAGCGGTGTTAAAATAGCGTGATCAATGGCATGTCGGTATAATATTAAGAATTTGTAAAGATGAATGGCGGCAAACTCAAAATGATTGGGTATAAAGGATTTTTCTAACCCATCCCATACAATCTGGTTATCTCCGGCAGAGGGACTATGGGAAATGGAAATAAGCCAGTGGCGGAGAGAATTTTTCATCTGCTTCCCCTGGTGGTCATCAATATACAGGATATGAAGAGTGTCTCTGGCATAACGCTGTTTCAGGACCCTGTACACCTTCCCCTCGGATTCAAAAGTTTCCAGGACCGGTTGAAATTCTTCCTGGTCAGGCTGGTAAGGAAATGAGATCGGTATGGACCGCCCGATAAGGATGTCGCCCTCGAGATGGTTTTGTTCCACTTTATCTTTCCAGTAATCCCCCTGACGGCGTTCCAGGGAAAGATAGAATACATAATATCCTGCCTGATAAAGCAGAAAAATGGATAAAAGGCCTGATGCAAAAAGCGTTTTCATGAAATTCAGGAGGAAGATCTGACATAAAAATTGGACGGGAATATGATCTGGATCATAAACCTCCTTCAAAGTACAGGCGGCCGTGATACAGGCTGCCCATTGAAAATAGTTGATAAATCGGGAAATTTTTATAAACTTAAACAAATTATCACCTGGTAAACCGGGTAAAATAATGATCATTGGATGAAGGCGGCTGCAAAATTTAATATGGATCATTAAAGAATACAGGTACAAAAACGAATTCCGGAATTTCTTGAAACAAAAATTCATCTTTTGCCTGGTCCTTTTAACCGCCTGTAATTCCGGAAGAAAAGAATTTCTTACGTTTCCCTATTCCCAATGGACGGTAGGTTCGTCAGGCCGAAATATATCGTGGTTCTTCGACAGCGGGACGGGCCTTGAACTGAACAATTCTTTTATCGCCCGTCCCGAAGCGGGTCGCTGGGAAGAATGGTACCAATCGATCAGGGATTACAGGCAAATTACCCGGAACAGGATCGGTAAGGAAGAGCCGGCACTGAATTGCAGGATCTCAGCACGAAACCCCGCCACAATCCACTTCGACAAATTCGGTTATGGTCTGAACCTCATCCCCGGGGAGGAGATTGAATTCGAGGGAAAGATCTCTCCGCCCCTTACCCACGCTCATGCCGCCCTCATCCTTTACTTTGATTTTGAACTTAAATCCCGCGGCGAGGAATTGAGCAATGTGGTCAGAAAAAGAATCGGACATGCCGACAGTCTTATGATCCCGGACGAACCGGAAATTTTTAAAATGAGATTGCAGGTCCCGGACTTTCGGTCCGATAGTTTCTCGATCAGCCCGGTATTGCGGCTTGAATCCCCAAATGCCGTTGTTAGTATGGATGTCATAGTCAGTGACCTCAGCCTTACGGTCGCGGCAAGCCCCGAGAGAAATGTTCTTCTGTCGAAAATCCAATCGATGATCCGAAGCCAGAAGGACAGCATCAGTTTTACCACACCCCGGTATCCCGAATGGATGCATGGAAATTTCGTCATGGGATTTGCATTTCTATGGGACCGGGAATTATGGGACCCCGAGCGGGGGGAATTTACTGTAGAAGAATATTGTAGAAAAATGGAAGAGGAATTCGGGGGCCTGCAGTCGGTCATTCTTTGGCACAGTTACCCCAATATAGGCATCGATGAAAGAAACCAGTTTGATTTTTTCCATATTATGCCCGGCGGATTGGAAGGATTGAAAAAGGTGGTCGTGGATTTCCAGGTGAACGGGGTCAGGGTTTTCCTGGCCTATAATCCCTGGGACCTCGACACGCGCCGTCCGGGAGAAAGCGATGGCAGGGAACTCGGGATCATTCTCGACAGCACCTGGGCCGATGGGATATTCCTGGATACCTGGAACTCCGCTGCCGGAATGAATTCCATATTTTCTTCTGAAAGATTATTTTCTGACGAATTCAGGAAAAAAAACATAGTATTTATAGCCGAACTTTTCCCTGAATATAAGGATATGATCGGGTCACACGCCCTTGCCGGCTCTTGGGGACAGCAGATAAATCCTTTTCATTTCACAGACCTTTCACAGTTGAAATGGATTGCACCGGAACACAAGCAATATTATATTGAACGCCTCGCAACCGACAGGCACCAGATGCTGGCCCACGCCTGGATCAACGGCCAGGGAATCCAGGTCTGGGAGAATATTTTCGGGACAATGAACTTCTGGAACGTCCGTGACAAAATGGATTTGCGAAGGATAAATTCCATTTGGAAATCGTTTGGGAATATGTATTCCAGCGATGACTGGCAGCCGCTCATTCCCATGAATGAGGCCGGGATCTATGCCAGCCGTTGGACCACAGGCGGTC
>DATDPY010000447.1:0-16664 GCA_035292565.1 Cyclobacteriaceae bacterium
CATGAACTTGTTGCATTATTTCTTCGGGCTTTTTTAGTCATTGCTCTCGTTATGCTGAAGCGCCTCTACATTCAGAATTATGCTCTTATCCGGCACCTGGAAATCAGTCCCTCCGGGCGGCTGAATATTATTACCGGAGAAACCGGTTCCGGGAAATCCATTATGATCGGGGCCGTTGGCCTGCTGCTTGGCAACAGGGCTGACACAAAGATCCTGTACGACAGCTCGGAAAAGTGCATCATTGAAGGGACATTTTTCATCCGCAATTATAAATTGAAAGATTTCTTCTCCTCTAATAATGTCGATTACAGCGACGAAACCATTATCAGGCGGGAAATTGCGCCGGGCGGAAAATCAAGGGCATTTGTGAACGATACGCCGGTCACCCTCGACATCATGCGCGAGCTCGGTTCCGGATTAATGGAAATACATTCCCAGAACGATACCCTTCGTCTCGGCTCGAACGATTTCCAGCTCTACCTGATCGATGCATTCGCCCGGAATGATGAGGCTGTTTCCGTTTATGCTTCTTCGTACCGAAAGTACCAGGCCTCCTTAAAAGAACTCAATGAACTGCGGCAGGAGGCTGAACAGATCCGAAGAGACGCGGATTATAATAATTTTCTTTATGATGAGCTTTCCAAGGCAAGCCTGGACCCGGGTGAACAGCAGTCCCTCGAGGAAGAACTTTCAACATTGGAACATGCGGGGGAAATTAAATCGAGGCTCCTGGAATCCACGGACGCACTTCATAACCGGGAACAATCAGTCATAGGCTCCCTCATGGCTGTACATAAAAGCCTCGAACAGATTTCGTCGTTTGCCCATCACCTGGCAGAGCTCAGGGACAGGATTAATAATTCACTGGTCGAATTGAAAGATGCGGCCCGGGAAATAGAAATGCAGGCCGAACATGTTGAAGCCGACCCCGACAGGCTTGCCCTGGTGACCGAGCGGCTTAACCTGATTTACAGGTTACAGCAAAAGCATCACGTGAAAACAGTCGAGGAACTTATCGGGATCTGTGACGGGCTGGAGCAGAAGGTACGCCAGAACCTGAACCTCGATGAGAGGCTGTCGGGGCTTGAAGGCGAAACAGGCAAATTATTCAATGAGGCATTAGCTGCCGGAAAGGAACTCAGCTCAAAGCGAGTCGCATGTTTCCGCGATTTTATTTCAAACCTTGAAACCATGCTCAGGGACCTGGGGATTCCGGATGCCAGGCTGATGATAGATCATCATGAATCAGCGCTCGGGCTCAACGGAATCGATGAAATCGTTCTCAGGTTCAGCGCCAACAAGGGAATTTCCCCTAAACCATTTAAAGAAGTTGCCTCCGGCGGGGAATTTTCACGCCTGATGTTCTGCATTAAATACCTGATTGCCAGGAGCACCGCCCTGCCAACCCTGGTACTGGATGAGATCGATACAGGAATTTCCGGGGAAATCGCCATGAAAATGGCCAGGATGATGAAAGCCATGTCAGCCCACCACCAGGTCATTGCCATTACCCACCTTCCACAGATCGCGTCGGCCGGGATGGAGCACTATTATGTATATAAGGATAACACGGATAAGAAATCTGTAAGCAGGATAACGAAGCTGCAGGAAGAGGACAGGATCCTGGAAATAGCTAAAATGTTAGGTGGCGATTCCCCATCAGACACGGCTTTGAACAATGCCCGGGAATTGCTGGTGAAAAACAACTGAACCTACAGTCGTGGCCCTATTTTTAGGTATATTCGGAACTCTGATTCGAAAAAAAGATATATTTGCAAAAAAAATTTTTTATCAAATTATAACCAATTAGGATTATGGGTAAAACTGCAATTTTTTACGGTTCCACAGAGGGAAACACCGAAAATGTAGCTTTAAAATTAAAAGACCTTCTGGGTGGCGTTGATATTTACAATGTTGCCAATGCCAGTGCAGATGACTTGGCAAAGTATGATAATATTCTATTCGGTGCCTCGACCTGGGAGATCGGTGAACTCCAGGAAGACTGGGAAACCTTCATTGATGTATTGGATGATGTTGATTTCAACGGAAAGACGGTAGCATTTTTCGGCACCGGCGACGCCGATGGTTACCCGGATACATTTGTCGATGCCCTGGGCATTATTTATGAGCGGATCAAAGATAAAGGAGCAAGATTTATTGGCGCTGTTGAAACAGATGATTATACTTTTGACGATTCCCGTGCCCTGGTGGATGGGAAATTCATCGGCCTCCCGATCGATGAAGACAATGAATCGGATAAAACCGATGCCAGGGTCCAGAAATGGGTTGCTTCCATAAAAGGGGAATTGAAATAACGAAATATTTCTGCTGATATAAAGCGTTCTGGGATTCCTGCCCGCCACCGCAAAGGTCCAAGCTTGGCAGGCTAGCCTGCCCACTACCGCGAAGGTCCAAACCTGGCAGGCGGGCCGGCGCGCTTTTTTATTTCCCGGTCAGGATAAGCTAATAAATATCATGTTTTTTCCCCGGGTACGCAGATAATTTTACCCGCATTTCAGGCTATTAATCAAATGGAGCCTTCTGAAAAAATCGAACATGAGGGGATTGTATCCAGGGTGGAAGGTAAGTCCCTGGTTGTCAGCCTGCTGGTAGAATCATCATGCGGCACTTGTCACGCCAGGGAGTTTTGCGGCCCTTCGGAATCCGGCGCCCGGGAAATTGAAATTCCAGCATCAGGTTATGAACTGAAACCCGGCGACCAGGTTGTTGTAAGGCTCGACCATTCCAAAGGCGTAATGGCCATGTTTCTTGGATACTTCCTGCCCTTTATTCTGGTAGTGTCCGTCCTGGCGGTATCACTGGAAATTTCAGGAAAGGAATCATTAGCGGGATTGCTGGCCATCGGCATCCTGGTTCCATACTATTTCCTCTTATTCGCTTTGCGGGGAAAACTGAAGCGGAAATTTACTTTTACCCTGAAAAAAAACTTTTGAGTTCAAGGATATGAGTCCAACGATGATATACACGATTATTTCGCTCAGCGGGATGGGCGCCCTTTCAGCCATCATACTTTATGTAGTGGCGAAGAAATTTGTGGTTGTGACAGATCCGAAAATCGATGAAGTTGAAGCCGTTCTTCCTACGACGAACTGCGGCGGCTGCGGATATCCGGGCTGCCGGGCCTTCGCAGAAGCCCTTGTAAAAGCGCCCGATATTTCCAAGATGCATTGTCCCGTCGGCGGAAATGAAGTGATGAAAAAAGTGGGCGGGATCCTGGGTGCAGTCGTTGAAGAAAAGGACCCATATGTTGCCGTTTTGAAATGCTCGGGTTCCTTCGAATACCGGAAAAAGACCAATATATATGACGGCGCTGAAAACTGTCAGGCGGCCACTCTCCTATACAGCGGCGATACCGGTTGTGCCTATGGCTGTGTTGGGCTTGCAGACTGTGTCAGGTCGTGCGATTTCGAAGCCATGTATATGGACAAAAAAACCGGGCTTCCGGTAATTATTGATGACAAATGCACGGCCTGCAATGCCTGCGTCAAGGCATGTCCCAAGGATATTCTTGAACTCTGGCCCAAGGGGAAAAAGAACCGGCGTATTTATGTTGCCTGCATGAATGAGGAAAAAGGCGGGATCGCGAAACGCTGGTGCGATGTGGCATGCACCGGCTGCGAAAAATGTGTAGAGGTTTGCCGCTACGATGCGGTGCTGGTGACCAATAACCTCGCCAGGATTGATCCGGATAAATGCAAATTATGCCGCGACTGCGTTGAAGTCTGTGGAAGCAGTTCCATACTTGCCCTGAATTTCCCTCCCCGTAAAGACCGGGGCCCGGTTGAGGAAAGGCCCAACCGGAAACTTGCCAGGACCAAAGCCGATAATGCTAAAACCGATTCACCTCCTGCCATACAGCCCAGCCAGCCAAATATATCCGGTAATACCGGGATAAACCCGGAACCAACAAACATTGAACCCAGCGGCGTATGATGCTTATGTATTTATTCAACGGAACCAAAACTTTTCCCAAAGGCGGGGTACACCCTAAAGAAAACAAGCTTACATCGGGCAAGCCCATCGAGGAGATCCCCATGCCTGACACGCTGATCATTCCGGTGTCGCAGCACATCGGCGCACCTTCGGTTCCGACTGTGGAAAGAGGACAAGCTGTTAAAGCCGGGCAACTGATTGCCAAGACCGGTGGTTTTGTATCGGCTAATATCCATGCACCGGCAAGCGGTAAGGTCACCAAGATCAGTGAATCGATGGATACCAGTGGATACAGGAGAACGTCCATTTTCATAAAACCGGATAAGGAACAGGTTTGGGAAGACGGGATCGATCTCAGCAGCATGCTTTTACCGGACATTAAAAATACAAGAGAGGAGATCCTCCACAAAATCCTGCAAGCGGGACTGGTAGGCATGGGAGGCGCCGCGTTCCCTACGCACATTAAACTCAATGTTCCGAAAGGCAAAACCGCAAACCTGCTGATCATCAATGGGGTTGAATGCGAACCCTACCTGACTTCCGACCACAGGATTATGCTTGAGAAAACCGCGGAGATCCTGGTAGGGGTCCGGCTGCTTATGATCGCGCTGGGTGTAAATAAAGCGGTGATCGGAATTGAGAATAATAAGCAGGATGCTATCCGGAAGTTCCAGGAGTTGACTTCCGCATTACCTGATATCGAAGTAGCTGCGCTTAAAATACAATACCCTCAGGGTGGAGAAAAACAATTGATCAAGGCAATTACGGGCAGGGAAGTTCCTTCAGGGGGACTGCCGGTTGATGTGGGATGCGTAGTCCATAATGTCGGGACGACCTTTGCAGCTTACGAAGCTGTACAGAAGAATAAGCCGTTGGTTGAAAGGGTTGTAACGGTCACGGGCATGTCGCTGAAGAACCCGGGAAATTTCAGGGTCAGGGTTGGCACGCCCGTAAGCAAGCTGATCGATGCTGCAGGCGGACTGCCTGAGGATGCGGGGAAGGTGATCAGCGGCGGACCAATGATGGGCAAAGCCTTGAACGACCTGGAAGTTCCCGTTACCAAGGGCACCTCGGGCATCCTGGTCCTGCCGGAAACGCAGTCGAAACGGCCCAAAAGCAAAGTATGTATCCGGTGCACGAAGTGTGTGACCGCCTGCCCGATGGGCCTCGAGCCGTACATGCTTATGACCCTGGCAGAAAAAGAACTTTTCGATTCCGTTGAATCCGGCAGGGTATTGGATTGCATTGAATGCGGTTCCTGTTCCTACATATGTCCATCAAACAGGAAACTCCTCGATTTTATCAGGCTCGGGAAATACATGGTTGGTAAAAAAATCAGGGAAAGGAATAAAGTATGAGCGATACCGAAGAAAAGTTACTGTTTGTCTCACCATCGCCCCATATCCATCACGGGTTGACGATCCCAAAACTTATGTTTGGAGTAGTCATTGCCATGATGCCGGCATTTTTATTTTCGGTTTATGTTTTCGGAATCGGCGCCCTGATCATAACCCTCCTGGCGGTCGTTTCCTGTGTTTTTTTCGAACACCTGATAACCCGCTACCTGCTTAAAAGAAATTCGGAGGTTAATGACGGTTCGGCCATTGTCACCGGCATCCTGCTTGCCTTCAACGTACCCAGCAACCTTCCCTGGTGGCTGGTGATCCTCGGAAGTTTCGTCGCCATCGGGATTGCGAAAATGACCTTCGGTGGCCTTGGTAACAACCCGTTTAATCCGGCCCTGGTCGGCAGGGTTTTCCTGCTGATTTCATTTCCCGTCCAGATGACTTCCTGGCCAGTCCCCCTGGCCTCCCGGCTGAGCTATTCCGATGCCGTGACCGGAGCTACGCCGCTGGCTATCATTAAGGAAGGTATTAAGAACGGACAAAGCCTGTCGTCGCTTATGGCGCAGGTCCCGTCACATTTTGATTTTCTTTTAGGAAGAGAACCCGGGTCGATTGGCGAAATTTCCGCCCTCCTGTTAATTATCGGATTTCTTTATATGCTTTACAAAAAGATCATCACCTGGCACATCCCTGTTATCATGGTCGGCACCGTGTTCGTGTTCACAGGAATTTTATGGCTGGCAGATCCGTCTAAAAATGCCGACCCCGTATTTCATATATTATCGGGGGGCGTAATGCTGGGCGCGATATTCATGGCAACGGATTATGTAACCTCGCCTATGACGATCCGGGGCATGATCATTTTTGCCGTGGGCATTGGGGTGATCACCGTTTTGATCCGGGTATACGGATCCTACCCTGAGGGATTATCCTTTGCTATCCTGATCATGAATGCTTTTGTTCCAATTATCAATAAATATGTTAAACCCGGAAGATTCGGAGAGGTGGTGAAAAATGGCTAAAACGGAATCAACATTCATCAACATGCTGATCACGCTGTTCGTGATAACCCTGGTGGCATCAACTGCGCTGGCCTATATTTATGATATTACCAAGGAGCCGATCGCAGCGGCCGAAGCTGCCAGAAAACAGGCCGCAATCAGCAATGTTATCAATGATTATGACAACGATCCGGTTTCCGAAATGTATAAGGTAGCCTCTCCGTTCAAGGGCGACAGCCTGGAATGCTATCCCGCACGGAAGGAAGGAAAACTTGCCGGCATGGCCATCAGGACAATATCAAAAAAGGGATATTCGGGATCTATCTGGCTCATGGTAGGGATAACTGCCGATGGTAAAATCAATAATATCGAAGTCCTTGATCATAAAGAAACTCCGGGCCTGGGAGCTAAAATGAAAGAGTTATTTTTTAAGGACCAGTTCAGGAATGTGGATCCATCCATATTCAGGCTGAAAGTGAAAAAAGACGGAGGTGATGTGGATGCGATTACGGCTGCAACGATCAGTTCCAGGGCATTTTGCGAAGCAACCCAGCTTGCCGTGGACACTTTTAATAATAAAGAGATAAAATGAACCACTGGAAAAATTTTATAAAGGGCTTCATCAGGGAAAACCCGGTGCTGGTATTGTTGCTTGGAATGTGCCCCACCCTGGGCGTGTCATCCAGCGCCAACAATGCCATCGGGATGGGCATGGCTACCACCTTTGTTCTGGTTATGTCGAACCTGTCCATCACCCTGGTTAAAGATTTCATTCCTGACAAGGTGCGGATACCTGCATATATTATACTGATTGCCTCATTCGTAACGGTTGTCGAGCTGGTGATGTCGGGGTACTTTCCCGCGCTTTACACCCAGCTCGGGATATTCATTCCCCTGATCGTGGTAAACTGTATTGTTCTCGGACGTGCGGAAGCTTTTGCATCGAAAAATAAGGTAATTCCTTCGCTGATCGATGGGCTTGGAATGGGACTCGGATTTACGTTCGCCCTTTTGATCCTTGGGATCTTCAGGGAGTTGCTTGGAAATTTATCGATCTTCGGTTACAAACTGATCGAGGCAGACGGAGCTCTTGTTTTTATCCTCGCCCCCGGGGCCTTTATTACGCTGGGATTCATTATCGCGGTAATCAACCAACTGAAAAAAACCTGAAGATATGGAATATATCCTGATGATCGTCAGTGCCGTATTGGTCAATAACATCGTTTTGACCCAGTTTCTTGGGATCTGCCCTTTCCTGGGGGTATCCAATAAGGTTTCAACCTCTTTTGGGATGGGGGGAGCGGTAATTTTTGTCATGACCCTTGCAACCATTGTCACTTACCTGGTTAACGAATTTGTCCTTAATCCCCTTGGAATAGAATATCTCCGGACCATCAGTTATATCCTTATTATTGCCGCCCTGGTCCAGATGGTGGAGATCATCCTTAAAAAAGCCAGCCCTGCCCTCTACCAGGCCCTCGGCGTTTACCTGCCGCTGATCACGACAAACTGCACAATTCTTGGCGTGGCTATCCTTGTCATAAACAAAGATTTCAATTTGATGGAAAGCGTTGTCTTCGCATTCTCGAATGCCTCGGGATTTACCCTGGCGCTTTTCATCTTTGCAGGGATCCGCGAACAACTGGATCTTGCCGACGTGCCCAGGGGAATGAAAGGCATACCTTCTGCCCTGATCATTGCCGGGCTTTTATCGCTTGCGTTCATGGGTTTTACCGGAATCGTCTAATTAAAATTAAAAACGAGGTGACTATGATCAATTTGTCTGTGAATTACATGGGACTGAATCTCAGGAATCCATTGATCGCATCCAGCTCAAGCCTGAGCCAAAGCGCTGAGGGTGTAAAGAGGCTCGCCGATGCAGGAATAGGCGCTGTCGTTCTGAAATCACTTTTCGAAGAGCAGATATTGATCGAGATCCAGGACCTGGAACAATCTTCCGCATTGAGCGGTCATCCTGAAGAACTGGACTACATCCGGCACTCCGGGATGACCTTCCGGTCGGACGAATACCTCAGGATCATTGAAAAATCCAAGGAGGTTACTCCGGTCCCCGTTATCGCCAGCATTAATTGTATTTCCGCCAAAGCATGGACCGAATATGCCAGGTATGTGGAAGCAGTCGGGGCTGATGCGATTGAACTGAATATAGCCGTCCTACCGAAAAATCTTGAGGAGGATCCTTCGATGATCGAACAGAAGATCTGCGATATTATCTCGTCCGTAAAACATAATGTAAATATTCCGGTAGCTGTAAAACTGGGTCCATATTTCACCTCGGTATCCAAGATGGCGCATAAAGCCAGGGAAGCCGGCGCCAGCGCCCTCGTACTCTTCAACCGTTTTTACCAGCCCGATTTTGACGTCGAGAATTTTGAATTTGAATCAAGGAACAGGTACTCATCCCCGGGTGAAATGTCGAACACCCTTCGATGGATGTCGATCCTCTACCAGCAGGTAAGCTGTTCCCTGGTGGCCAATACGGGGATCCACGACGGGGAAGCCGTGATAAAACAACTGCTTGCCGGGGCAACGGCCGTTGAGATTGCATCCACATTATTCATCAACGGGCTCGTCCAGGTCAATACCATGATCAATTATATGGAAAACTGGATGCGCGAACACGACTACAAAAATATTGATGATTTCCGGGGGTTGATCAGCCAGAAGAATTCCCTCCAGCCGGATTATTTTGAAAGACAGCAGTATATCCGGGCCCTGGTCGGAGTTGAATAATAGAATATGAGATTTAATTCCTTAACCGAATAGATATCAGAAAATCTTATCACTTTTGCCTGAAAGCTTATAATCATTGCATTAATGTTCAGGTATATCAGAGAACTATTCGGCATCAGGAGCCGCGAGGAAATACTCATTGAAGCCGTCAGACGCGGCGTTTACGTCATCGATGTGCGGACGCCCGCCGAATATAAGATGGGGCATATCCAGCAGGCCGGGAACATATCTCTTGACCAGATAGCCGCCAACGCCGAAAAGATCCGGAAGATCGGAAAACCGGTGATTACCTGTTGCGAATCCGGCAGTCGCAGCGGCAGGGCAAGCAGGATCCTAAAACGCAGAGGAATTGAATCCTACAATGGCGGCGGTTGGATCAATCTGAAGCTCCTCATCAAAGCAGCAACCGGCTAAGAATTATAAATAATAACGTTCTCGCCCTCGTCTCCTGACGAGGGTAAAGGTGTTTCGAACGACTGAAATAATTAATATTCAATTTCAGTAAGATAAGTATATACCCAAATTCCCATTCAAGGAAATTCGTTCCTTTAACAGGATTTCTGGTTAAAGACGAAATGCAACTCTCCCCTTGTCCCGCCCCGGGCGGGATAAGGGGAGAGCGATAACGTTCTTTAAACGAAATCGCAGACAACGACGAGAATAAAACGCGAGATGTATTCGGTTAAAGAAACTTTATCGGACAGTAGTAATTTGGATTTTGGAATTTGAAATCAAAGATCTTTTAATAGGTCCCGGGCTTTTTTATTGACAGCATCTTTTCTTTTCGATTCTTTCCTCACCGTTCTGAAATAGTCCCGCGCCGTTTCCGTATCGCCTTTTTTCATCGCAATTTGCCCGAGGAAAAGATTCGCGTAATGATAATACCCCGATTCAGTCGCCTTTCCCTTCCTGGCAAAATCGATACATAACTTGTAAAATTTTGCAGCTTCTTCGGCATTCTTCCTTTGTTCGCTGATCTGTCCCAGGTAGAAAGCAGCATACCTTCCTTCGGTATTTTCATAGCCGAACATGCCGCTGTCGATGCGTGCCAATATCTGGCGTGACTGGAAATCAGCGTCCCTGCCCCTGCCCGTTGAATACAAAAACCTGGCATAGGACCTGTGGAAATAAGAATTGTCGGGAAAGGTCTTGTGCAGGTATTCCGCCATAATCAGGGCGCCCGGAAGGTCGTTTTCATAGGAGCCAAGAATATGCATCAGGAAATATTGCGCCTCGGTGCGCGTATAAAATGCATTCCGCGAAACGGTCTCGAGCTGTTTCAGTCCCAGGGCCTTATCGCCCTTAGGGAAAAAAGCCATAACGGGTTTCAGGACCGGATAATTTTCAGGGATCCATACCGAAAAGTAATTGAACAGGGCATCCCCATACATCAATTCAGGGCTCAGGTTGGAATTATTCCTGCATACCTTAAAATATTTCAGGGAGTTCTTACTGGCTACCGTGGCCTTAGTCCATTGGCCCCTCTCGCCGTATAGCCTCCCCTGAAATCCGTAACCTGCGGAAAGGAAAAACGCGCCTTCGATCCGTGTCCGTGGATTGTCGTACAATTTCGAGGCGACGTGAATGGCGGTGTCGATATATCCAAGGAAGCTTTTATCGTATTGCTCATTTTCAATGCTGATATTTATTTTCCACCAATGGCTCAGGCCAAGGAGGAAATAAGCGATCGGGTGCTCGGGATACCTCTGCTTGATCCACCGGAACTGTTTATCGGCGCTGTCAAATTTGAAATTATACATGTTGTTGATGGCCTGCGTTGAAGCTATCTGAATATCTTTATTCTCAAGAAGCAGGATCTGGGCTGTGTCGGCTTCATCGCCGGCAAATCCATGGAAAGACAGGATGCAAAAAAACGCAATCAGTGAAAGCGAAAAACCAGGGTTCTTCATCAAAATCTCTATTCAGTATTTTTATAACGAATTGTCGCTTACCTTTATTAATTATGCTAAAATAAATCTTTCGGGATACAAACACACGCCGGATGGCCACTCTCGTTAAAAACCCCTTTGCCATTATTTTCGAAGAATATGCCCGGCTCGACAAAAGGGTATTCTTCATCCTGGTCTGCCTGATCACTTTCCTTTTACTGTACCTGAAAAAAAATCTGATCGAAAGCCGGATAGCCGCTTTCGAGATCCTTGAGGAACGGGGGGAGATGGGCTTATTTCATGTTGTGAACGCGTTTCAGTATTTCTCCATACCGGTCATTTACCTCTATAAATTCACCGTCATTGCCTTCCTGGTCTCAACCGGATGTTTTGCATGGGGATATAAGGTGGTCTTTTCCCGGGTATGGCAGTTGGTAATGCTTTCCGAATGTGTATTCTTCTTTGCCGAGCTCGTCAAGATCGGATGGTTCCTGACGGTTAGCACCGATCCCGATATCTGGGAAGTCAGGGCCTTCTATCCCTTGTCGCTGATGGGGCTGTTCGATTATACGCAGGTACAGGATTCCTGGCATTACCCGCTTAAATCGCTGAACATCTTTGAGGCAGGCTATTGGGTGGTCCTAATATTGGGAGTCCAGCATCAGACGAATAAGCGGGTGGATATTTCCGCCTATATCGTCCTTTCCTTTTATGTATTCTGGTTTTTTATCTGGCTTGGATTTTATATTATTGTTTACAAATAGATTTTTGCGTCAGTTTCGTTTTATTGAATCAAAATAAAAATTGAATCTATGAGCGCCCCAATGGTCGGAATCATCATGGGAAGTAAATCGGATCTCGGCATCATGAAGGAGGCGGCACAGGTGCTTGAAGAACTGGGAATTGAACACGAGTTGACGGTATTATCGGCACACCGCACCCCTCACCGGGTTATCGAATACGCAGAATCGGCGAGGACAAAGGGATTAAAAGTGATCATCGCAGGCGCGGGCATGGCCGCGCATCTCCCCGGTGTAATCGCCGCCCTGACCACCCTGCCTGTGATCGGCGTCCCCGTCATCGCCGCCAACTCTCCCGGGGGCCTCGATTCAGTCCTCTCGATCCTCCAGATGCCTCCCGGCATACCTGTGGCGGCCGTGGCCATGAACGGCGCGAGGAATGCCGGCATCCTGGCCGCCGAAGTCATCGCGGTTGCGGATAAAACTGTAAAGGAGAAACTCGATAAGTTCCGCGACTCAATGAAAAAAAAGGCGGAAGATCTGGCGGAGGAAATTGAAAAAAAAGGTTACAAATCGGTACTCTGACAGACTCTAAAAAACTTGGTGACTGGTTGACTTGTAAACTGGGTGAGATTCCGTGTGAATATAGGGCTTGATTCCGTTATAATTTAAAACCCGTTAGTTAACGAAATTTCAAATCGAATATCGAATATCAAATATCCTACATCCGTCGCGGTCAGACGGTTCAAAACCGTCAGACCGCTACATCATATTCACCCCCAGAGTCTTCTTTCCGGCAGTTAACGTGAAATTGAAGAAACTCCTGAGTAGGGTATTGATGCCACAAATATCAGAGTCCCCTTCCTGCCTGCCGCGATTATGCCCGCGTGAGGGCGGGCGGGAGTCTCTGATCGCCGGGTAGTTAACGAGATAAAAAATCGAAAATCAAACATCGAACATCGCCTATCGAAGATCAAAAAACTTCATCACGGTCAGTCTTCTGGATTGATAGCCTCGTTTACCAGAATATTGGTATTATTAATCTGCCATTCTCAAATTCTTCGTTTATTCTTTTGCTTACATCAATGTCATATTGCCGAACGCAATTGTGATAATTCACTTGCTCATCAGTCTTCCGATAATAAATACGATAAACAGATTTGCAGAAATGGATTCCAGGATGGCTATTGTTTGGATAATATCACTGATTTTCTCTCTTGAGTAATCAATTCCTGCAACAATAAACCAACTGTAATCAATGCAATTAAACAGGAGTGTCCTTATTTCTAATGGATCAGCATTTACCAGCGATGGATTCTGAACAGCAACCAGGCAATAGATATACGCGAAAATTATTGGAATCATAAAATAAATGCTCGATGCACCCAACAGGCTGTAAACCAGGTCATGCTTTTGAGAAAAGATGTCTTTAAGGAGCAGGTAGAACACTATGCTAAAGCCCATAAGGTTTACTACATATGCAATGGAGGCAGGTACGACCAGCTCGGATATTGGTGTATTAACTTGCAGGATAACATAGGCATTAAGCGTAAATTGTAAAATCAACAGGGATGCGTACGCCCCCCTAATCCATTTATTAGAATAAAAATTTGAAGTGACTCTATATAAGGTAATATACCAACCAATCAATATTATGGTGGCTAATATTTCTATTGGGCTTGGCTGGCTGTCGGGTTGGCTTAATTTTCCAAGGATATTATAACTGATGAAAGAAGCTATCATTAAAATTAATAGAAAAATAAAGTCTTGTTTTTTCTTTTCCATTATCTTCTTTTTTGCTTAAAAGAAACTTAGTAAAAGAGAATTATTCATTAAACCAAATTCTTTTGCCCTGATAGAGAATCAGTCTAAATTACGAAAAAAGTCGTTCACAATCGATGAGCCATATTTATGCGGTCAGTCGGTTTTGAACCGTCAGACCGCTATATTTCACGCAGGGTAAGATGGAAGGGACTCCGGAGCAGGTTATCGATGGCTCAACGATAAATAATTCGTTAATGCCCGTAATGTAAAATCGAACATCGAACATCGAAAATCGCATATCGAAAATCAAGCAATCCCCATCGATTCCATTTTCTTCCCATAATAAATTATTCAGGGTATCTTTGTCGATCTGTTTTATAGAAAACTTTGCGGCATGGATAAAGATTCTCATGTGGTTTCGACTCAACCCCTGCTTGATTATTTCAGCAAGCTCATTCCCCTGAGCCATGAGGAGAAGGAATTAGTCAGGGCAAAGTTTCATCCTCACCTTTTTCTGAAAAAACAATTTGTGCTGCAACACGGTCAATTTTGCGAGTATTTTGATTTTGTAGTGAGAGGTTGTCTTAGACTTTTCAAGGCGGATGAGAAAGGCGTGTATCACATTCTGCAATTTGCCACCGAGAACTATTGGATCCTTGATCTTACCAGCTTCCACAAGAAAATTCCTTCCGTTCTCGATATTGATGCCCTGGAAGACACGGTGGTGCTTCGAATCTCCCACGGCGATCTGATTGACCTGTACGTAAAAGCGCCCAAGTACGACAGAATATTCCGGGTGCTGCTGGAGAACCATTTTATGCAGCAACAGGAGCGCATAGCCCAGTTGTTCAGCTCCACGGCCGATGAGCGTTATCTGTCATTCCTGGAGACTTATCCGCATCTTTTTAACCGGCTGTCGCAGGTGCAGATAGCATCCTACCTCGGCATTACCCCCGAATTTCTAAGCCGCATTCGCAGTCGGATGGCTAAAGACGGCAAATAGTCTTAAACCAGATCAATACTTTTTCTTAAACCAGGTCATTGGTCTTCGGCATCAGGTTGGTGTTCCTTTGTATCAACACCCGCTTCCGGCGAAAGCTATGGCGGACAAAGAAAATTAATTATCAATCAAAACAAAAAGTATATGTCAACAAGAAAATTAAAAGTAGCCGTTATCGGCCTGGGAAACATCGGAAAAGCGGTTGCCTCAAACCTGGTTAAAGGAAATCGCGAAGTAATTGTAGCCGGTCACAAGCCGGAAGATGCCAAAGCGCTGGCCCTGCAACTGGGAGGACTGGCTAAAGCTTTGGAAGTACCCGCGGCAATTAAAGAGGCCGACATTATTGTAATGGCTGTGTGGTTGAGTACAACAAAAGAGCTGTTGGCCAAGTATGCAACCGAACTGCAGGGCAAGATCATTGTTGATCCCTCCAACCCGATTGCACCCGACGGCAAGGGCGGATTCAAAAAAATTATCGGGGCTGACGAATCGGCAGGGAGGATCATTGCCGGCTTACTTCCGAAAGGCGCAAAATTAGCAAAGGCTTTAGGTACGTTGGGCGTAGGTTCTCTGGTAAGCGCTGCATTCAGAAAGCCCGAAGCCGCCGTTCTGTTTTATGCATCGGATGACAACAGCATTGAAGACGGGATTGAAGAGCTGATTAAAGACAGTGGATTCGATCCGGTCCGGGTGGGTGGTATTGATCAGTCGATCCGCATTGAAGTGTTTGGTGAACTGCATGAATTCGGAGCATTAGGCAAGCCGGTTACATTGAAGGAAGCTCAAACAAAAATCTAAAAACAAAAAAACCAATTATGAAAGCAATGAATAATGGTAAGATGCTTATTGTAGCACTAACGTGTGTCGCAGCATTTATTCCATCGCTTTTGTTTGGACAAGTTCCCAAAGACGGTAACATTTTCATTCATCCTGAATTCGGAAACAACGAAAATGCAGGCACGAGGGAAAATCCAATCAAGTCTTTATATGAAGCCGCTGTCAGAATCAATCAAGCCAATGGAAAAGGAGCTATCACTATCTATTTGTCTGACGGTATTTATGGGCTTGATGCAACGGTTACATTCCACCCGGTCAATTGGCATTTTACCAGAGAGGAACGTTTGACCATAAGAGCTGAACTTTTACCGGACGACCCTGAATGGAATCCCGGAAAGATGCCAGTGATTGTATCGACAATGCCGCTAAATTTCAAGCCTTACGGAAATGAAGACCCGCTTAAGGGTGCATCATATGGTATACAAATTGAAACAAGTCATGTCACCATCCAGGGATTGAGAGCTGTGGGCACACCCGTTCATGAGCGACCAGCGGATGGATATGTCAGAAGAAACTATCCCATTGTTCGGGAAGGTCGCGACCTCGATGACCTGCGAGTAACACAATGTCTCTTCCTTGGCGATAAACACGCTATACCAAATCATTTGGCAATTCTCGCAAGCGGTCAGGGCGTTGTGGTTGACCACTGTGTGTTTTATAATGTAAAGGATGCGGTTGTCTTCTGGAATTCCGACCGTCCTGCGGAGCGATGCGAAATGCATCATAATCTTGTAGTAGGTAACTATGGCGCTGCTGTGTGGACATGGTCTGCTGCTGAAGATTTTAAGTATTACAACAATGTTGTGGCCAATGCAAACGTCTTTTGGATTTTAAATAAAGATGAAAAGAATGCCTACAATCTTTCAAACTCAATGGTGATTGGCTACAATGAGTTGGTGAACAAAGGTGGTGGTCCAAAAGATTTTGGAACCAAATCTGACCCAAAAAAATTAAAACTTGGTGAGGGTGTTATCATCAGGAAAGATGGAAAAATAGAACTGGAAGAGGATCAAACGAAACGAGACTATCTTCATTTAAAGCCCGGTTCGTTAGGTTCAAATCTTGGAGCAGGTTTGTTTACAAAATGAGTTGCAAAGTATTCACCATTTGTAGCTGATAAGATGAAAGGGAAAATAACCCATGTTTCAGTCGCCTTGTTGGTGGATATCGGGACTATAGGATATTTTAAGGATTTGAAGATTACGAAACGGTAATCATTTGTGATGGGGTATTGGGTTCCTGCCATTCACAGATATTCTTCAGATGGACAATAATTGTGTATATCCATATTGATAATCAAATCATTCTAATCAATTACCGATTTGGATTTTATCCCGCCTTGCTTCTCCGTAGCGGCTACGCGAAGGCGCAGTAGGGAT
>DATDPY010000448.1:0-19224 GCA_035292565.1 Cyclobacteriaceae bacterium
GGATGAAGTCGAACCAGACCCTCCTCGAATCAACGATCTTTACAAAAGAGGAAATCCAGATGCTTCTTCCCATTTGTGATTTCTCCCATTCCGATTCCGCCAACCTCGATTCGGTCATTGAACTGCTGGTGATGGGGGGAAGATCTTTGCCTCATGTGATGATGCTCCTTATCCCGGAGGCCTGGCAGGGACATAGCGAGATGGACCAAAAAAGAAAGGAATTCTACCAGTACCATGCATCCATCATGGAACCCTGGGATGGACCGGCTTCCATTTGCTTCACCGACGGTAAAATTGTTGGGGCAACGCTCGACCGGAACGGCTTGAGACCATCGCGTTACTGCATGCTTGAGGACGGAACGGTAATCATGTCTTCTGAAGCGGGTGCCCTGCCGGTAGATCAAAGCAAGGTGGTCCTGAAGGGCAGGTTACAGCCCGGAAGAATGTTTATTGCCGATCTCGAGAATGGACGAATCGTCAGCGACGAGGAGGTAAAAAATGCATTGATCAACCGGAAGCCCTATGGCGAATGGATCCGGTTTAATGAGATCGGGATCGATGATATTTCCGAGGAACCAAATCCCCTGTATACCTTTAATAAGGAAACTTTATTGAGACGACAACAGGCATTTGGCTACAGCAATGAGGATTTAAAGACAATTATAGCCCCGATGATCGAATCGGGAAAGGAACCGGTTGGTTCAATGGGGACAGACACGCCCTTAGCCATATTGTCGCGGCAAAGCCAGCATTTCTCAGCTTATTTCAAACAATTATTTGCACAGGTCAGCAACCCTCCCATCGATCCGATCAGGGAAAAAATAGTGATGTCGATGTTTACGAGCCTGGGCCGTACATGGAATATACTTTCGGAAACACCGCTTCATGTTAAACAGCTTTACCTCCCGCAGCCGGTCGTCTCAAATGCCGAATTGGAAAAGATCAGGAATATCAAGCATACCAATTTCAGGGTTACAACCATCGACACAACCTTCGAAATTTCAGAAAGGCCGGGCACGCTGGAAGAAGCATTGCGGAAGATTTGCGAGGATTCTGACAGGGCAATTATTCACGATGGTGCAAACATCCTATTGCTGTCCGACAGAGAGATCAGTGAGAAAAGAGCGCCCATCCCTTCATTGCTTTCCGTCGGTGCAATTCACCAACACCTCATTAAGAATGGCCGGCGTGTCAGGACAGGGCTCGTTGTTGAAGCCGGTGATGTGTGGGAAACCCATCATTTTGCCACGCTATTCGGATTTGGTGCAGGCGCTGTGAATCCGTACATGGCGTTTGAGACTATTGATGCCCTTCGAACTGATAAGCAGATCGGCACGGAATTGATGCGCGAGGAAGCTTTCAAAAATTACATTAAGGCGGTGAATGACGGCTTGCTAAAAATATTTTCCAAGATGGGGATCTCCACTTTTCAGTCATACCATGGGGCTCAGATCTTTGAGGCTGTCGGCCTGAGCTCAAAAGTGATCAATTCGTGTTTCACGGGAACCATTTCGCGCCTGGAAGGGCTTGATTTTGATGATATTTCCAAGGAGGTGCTTGTCAAGCACAAAATTGCTTTTCCCGGGAAAGGCGTCCAGGTCAGGCCTCTGGGTGAAGGCGGACTATATCAGTGGAGGAGGCGCGGAGAGGCTCATCTTTTTAATCCGGAAACGATCCAGTTATTGCAGCATTCCACAAGGAAAAACGATTATTCCATTTATAAGAAATTCGCAAAACTTATCAATGAACAGACCGAGAGTAACATCACCCTTCGCAGCCTGTTGAAATTCAAGGAAAGGAAATCCATTCCGATCGAGGAGGTGGAGCCGGTTGAGAATATTTTAAAGAGGTTCGCGACAGGCGCCATGTCGTTCGGATCGATATCTCATGAGGCACATTCAACCCTGGCTATTGCCATGAACCGGATTGGAGGCAGAAGCAATACCGGTGAAGGAGGGGAGGATGAAATCAGGTTCAGGCGTAAAGAGAACGGGGATTGGGAAAGATCGGCTATCAAACAGGTGGCTTCAGGAAGATTTGGGGTAACGAGCAATTACCTGGCGAATGCTAATGAACTGCAAATCAAGATGGCACAGGGCTCGAAGCCCGGTGAGGGTGGCCAGCTTCCCGGGAAAAAAGTAGATGAATGGATCGGAAGAGTAAGGCATTCAACGCCGGGCGTGGGATTGATATCGCCGCCTCCTCATCATGATATATATTCTATCGAAGATCTCGCCCAGTTGATTTTTGATCTTAAGAATGCAAACCGGGAAGCCAGGATCAGCGTAAAGCTTGTTTCAGAAACGGGGGTGGGAACTATAGCGGCCGGTGTTGCCAAGGGCAAGGCCGATGTAATCTTAATTTCAGGATATGATGGGGGGACGGGAGCTTCGCCGATAAGTTCCATCAGGCATGCGGGGCTTCCCTGGGAGTTAGGCCTTGCGGAAGCGCATCAGACATTGGTAAAGAATGACCTGAGAAGCCGTATTGTATTGCAGACCGACGGGCAATTGAGGACCGGACGAGACCTCGCCATTGCTACCCTGTTGGGTGCGGAGGAATGGGGCATCGCTACTGCTTCGCTTGTAACTCAGGGCTGTATTATGATGCGTAAATGCCACCTTAATACCTGCCCGGTTGGAGTTGCAACACAAAATCCGGAATTGCGTAAAATGTTTTCCGGCAAGCCTGAATACCTGATCAATTATTTTACTTTCATTTCCCATGAGCTTCGGGAAATCATGGCAGAACTGGGTTTCAGGACTGTTGAAGAAATGGTGGGCCAGGCCGATGTGCTTACTGTTCGCGAGGATCTCGATTTCTGGAAGCTTCAAACGCTCGATTTGTCGCCAATCATATACAAAGAAAATTCCATGCCGCATGCAGGCTTGTATAAACAAAGACAACAGGAGCACCTGGTTAATGATATCCTTGACTGGAAGCTAATTGAAGCTGCCAAACCGGCATTCGAAAATTTCGAACGGGTTTATCAGGAGTTATCTATCCTGAATACCGATCGTACCGTTGGGGCCATGTTGTCGTATGAGATTTCCACAAGGTTCGGGAGCAAAGGCCTTCCCGACGATACCCTGCATTTCAAGTTCAGGGGCTCGGCTGGCCAGAGTTTTGGCGCCTTCAGCACAAAGGGGATTCTCTTTGAACTCGAGGGTGAGGCGAACGATTATTTCTGTAAAGGACTTTCAGGAGCCCGGGTCATCATCTATCCGGATCGAAAAGCAAAATTTGATCCGTCTAAGAATATCATTATCGGCAATGTTGGATTTTACGGGGCAACTTCAGGAGAGGCGTATATAAGGGGCATGGCCGGCGAACGTTTCTGCGTTAGGAATTCGGGGGTGACAGCTATAGTAGAAGGCGTGGGAGACCATGGCTGTGAATACATGACGGGTGGGCATGTCGTTGTACTTGGCCCAACAGGCAGAAATTTTGCGGCAGGGATGAGCGGCGGAATTGCTTACGTTTATGATCCGCAGAACAAGCTGTCGGTCAATTGCAATATGGAAATGGTTGATTTTGATCCCCTGGAAGACAATGACATTAAACGCATTAAGCTGCTAATGAGCAATCATCATAAATATACCGGAAGTGACCTGGCCGCACGGATGTTGCAGGATTTTGGAAATGCAATTATTTATTTTAAAAAGGTGATGCCAAAGGATTACAAGGCCGTATTGCTTAAGAACAAGATCAAAGAACAGGTTACCGTTTAATTCGAAAAATTCAATAACATGGGTAAACCAACTGGTTTTTTAGAATATCCGAGAGAGCTGCCGAAACTTCGCGATCCGAAGGAAAGGGTAAATGACTATCAGGAGTTTTATATCGAGCATGATGGTGAGAAATTGCAGCGGCAGTCGGCCCGATGCATGGATTGCGGAATCCCATTTTGTCATAGCGGCTGCCCGTTAGGAAATAATATTCCCGAGTTCAATGATGCCGTATACAGAGAAGATTGGCCAAGGGCTTACGAAATCCTGAATTCGACGAATAATTTTCCGGAATTTACCGGCCGAATTTGTCCTGCACCCTGCGAATCCTCCTGTGTTCTGGGCATCAATAAACCTCCCGTTACGATTGAATATATTGAAAAGGAAATCATCGAAAAGGCATTTGATCTTGACCTCGTCAGGCCTAATCTCCCGAAATTAAGAACGGGGAAGAAAGCAGCCGTAGTTGGCTCGGGTCCTGCTGGACTTGCGGCTGCCTCCCAATTGAATAAGGCAGGTCACTGGGTAACCGTTTTTGAAAGATCCGATCGCATCGGAGGATTATTACGATATGGGATACCTGATTTTAAGCTAGACAAGAAAGTACTCGACAGGAGGCTGAAGATCATGGAAGAGGAAGGGATTGTTTTTAAGGTTAACTCAGAAGTGGGTAAGAATGTGAACGCAAAGGAATTACTAAATGATTACGACGCAATAATATTATGCGGAGGCTCCACCGAGCCGCGCGACCTGAATATCCCCGGAAGGGACCTGAAAGGAATTTACTTTGCCATGGATTTCCTTCGTCAGCAGAACAAGCGGGTTGCCGGCGACCGTTTTCTGAAAAAAGATGAAATCCTGGCTACGGACAAAAACGTAATTGTGATCGGGGGTGGTGATACGGGTTCTGACTGTGTTGGCACATCGAACCGGCATGGCGCCCGGTCCGTAACGCAATTCGAATTATTACCGAAGCCCCCGGCCGACCGGTCGACCGATAATCCCTGGCCGCAGTGGCCACTGATTCTCCGGACCTCCTCCTCCCACGAAGAAGGCTGCGACAGGTACTGGTCGATTCTGACTAAGACTTTCACGGCTGATGATAACGGAAATGTGAAGGGACTTGTGATTGCCGAGATTGAATGGGTAACAGATTCGAAAACAGGTAAACTTAAATTTAACGAGATCCCGGGCACCGAAAAAGAAATTCCATGTGATCTTGCCCTGCTGGCTATTGGATTTGAGCATCCTGAACATGACGGAGTGCTCGACCAGCTGAAAGTCGGCCTCGATGAACGCGGCAATGTAAAAGATGAAAACTACCAGACGAATATCCCGAAGGTATTTACTGCCGGAGATATGAGAAGAGGTCAATCACTGGTTGTTTGGGCAATTTCTGAAGGCCGAGAAGCCGCCAGGGCCACCGACAAATATCTTATGAACCTGAGTATGCTGGAGGGTAAAAATGAATCGATTATATCCATCGCTCACTGAATCTCCACCCCGATATTAGGATCAAAGCCAAAAAATAATGTTTTCTGATAGAAAAATATATTACTTTTAGAGCCATAAATTAAAATCCAGGCTGTATTCATTGCTCTTTAAATAGTATTTCCCCGGTTAGATGGCAAAGCTGAAGTATATTGTAAAGCAATTATCGGTCGACGAGTTTGAAGCCATATACCATTCCCTTCTGGATACCAACGCGGAGAAATCGGCCATGCTTCTTAAACTTATGCGGGATAAACATCTTTCTGATGCCAAGATCATGGAAGAGCTTGAAGTGAATGCCAACGCATATTATACCCTGCGCTCAAGATTAAACCAGAGGATAGAGGAATACCTTCTCCAGCAAATGGAAAATCCCCGGGCAGATATTCTTAAAAAAGTTGCCAATATCAATGAAATCATTTTTACAAAAAAGAAAGCAATCGCCATTGCTACTTTAAAAAAACTGGAAAAGGAATTGCTCGATTATGATCTATCCAATGAATTGATCACAGTATATAAGCTCCTGAAAAAATTTCATATACATGCCGCAGATTATTTCAATTATTCCCAAAGCTACAACCGGCATGTTGCCTATACCCTGGCGGTAGATAAAGCGGAGGACCTGCTGGCCGATTATTTTAAAAAATACGGTCATTATTCCCTCCTCGGCGAATATGAAAGATCCGATCTTGAATTAACCTTGCTAAACAGGGAGATCAACAATGTATGTTCCTTGTATGAATCGCACAGGTTGTTTGTTTACCAAAGCCTGATCAATATATTTCACAGGCTGTTTGTGAATAAGGATGACAACCTTGAGATGCAACTGGAGCCCATTGAAGACATCATTGATAAGGTAGAGAACGTGATCCATCTTTACCAGCTCGATTCCCTGTATTACCACCTTCAGACAGTTTTCGAATTCCTGAAACTTGAATATTATAATCATTACAGGGTTTACCGCAAGGCTGAAGAATATTATGGTTCAGTGAACGAATCCATTGCCACACTCCTGACGAATTACAGTTTATTTACCTTCCCATCCCAGTTTCTGATTACGAAAATATTACGGCATATCCGGATGGAAACCCAGGACCAGATGCAGGCAGAGGACGATGCGTTATTCAACGGATTTGAAAGTGATGTAAATGATATCCCGAACCACCTGATTTATGTGTCCTACCGGGCGCTTTCCTGCTATTATGCCAAAAAATATGACGAAGCTTCCAAATGGTTAAACCAGCTGCTGAACGAAGTGAGTTTTAAAAGATATCCCTATGCGCAGCTTGAAATCAAGATCCTGCTGGCATTTATCTATTGCCTGAACGAGGAATTCGAGCTGTTCCAGCAATTAATGAACAGCATCCAGCGACAGATACGACTGATCGGAAAGAAGAACTGTGAGCATCTTTTCCTATATTCGAAAATATTGAAGATCAGCGTCAGCAATTCACAGAAAAATAAATATACAAAAATCAAATCCCTTGCTGAAAAAATAAACCAGTTTAAATTTATCCCCTTCGCTCCCACCTTGCTGATCCATTTCGACGACAAGCTGATTTCGCGGCTGACTTCAATCTGATTACAGATTCAGGTTTTCAAGGTTTTCCTGAGAAAGAGGCTTATTGATATATTTTTTTACATGCAAATATCCTTTTGACCGGGTGACGTCTTTTGGATTAATGGAAGAAGTAAGCATTACAATTTTACATTTTTCCTTTGTCTTTGCCGTAAGCTTTTCAAATTCTTCAAGAAACTGGAAACCATCCATCAGCGGCATGTCAATATCCAGGAATATCACGGCAGGCAAAATATCGTTGCTGAGATGCTCAACCTTTTCCAGATTCCTAAGAAATTCAATGGCGCTTTTTGCCCCCGTATGGGTATATATAGTCTCCGTTATGTCGGCAGCCTCAATCATCTTCTGATTAATGAGATTATCGATCTCATTATCATCTACCAGCATGACCGCTTTATATTTTGTTTTTACGCCCGCCATAAATAGAACTTTTTTAAGTGCGTATGTAAAAATAATTTAAATCTATCAATTCAGATTGAATTAATTCATTGATTATTTTTATTTTTTTCAATTTACACATTTTATAACAAAATTTTTCCCCTGGGCCCAAGTCCGAAGTATGCGCCGTGGCTAAGCTGATATTGCAGTCAGGGGGCAGCTATCGCTTCGGAAATCTTAATTCCCTTCCCTCCGACCTGCCTGATGGATAGATTGTTATTGGGTTTGAAAAGGAAGTTGTGAGATATTCACATTCCCTCCGCTAATAATAATGCCGGTATTACTCCCTTTAAACGCCTTTCTTTCGTGAAGCATGGCAGCAAAGGATACCGCCCCCGAAGGCTCAACAATGATTTTCATCCGTTCCCAGATAATCTGCATGGCGCTTATGATATCTTCATCGCTTACAAGGATGATTCGTTCCAGGTGATCGCGAAGCACCGGGAAGGTTTTCTCACCAAGCGATGTCAAGAGACCGTCGGCCAGGGTGTTGGGATGTTCCGAGGGTATGATTTTGCCTGCCTGAAGAGATTTGAAAGCATCGGGCGCCCCTGCAGGCTCTGCGCCATATACTTTTATACGCGGATTTAAATAATGCGCTGCAAGACAGGTTCCGCTTAACAACCCCCCGCCCCCAACCGGGGCAATAATGGAATCAAGCGAGGGATTTTCGCAAAGAAATTCATAGGCTGATGTTGCTTGCCCTGAAATGATATCGAAATTATTATAAGGGTGAATGAAAAAAGCCCGGGTATCCCTGGTCACGTTAGCCAGGGTTTCTTCTCTCGACGACAGTCCGGGCTTGCAGGAGATCACATTGCCCCCATATGCTTTTACAGCATTCCGTTTCACATCCGGCGCATTTTCCGGCATGACAATAAATGATTTAATGCCCTGAAGATTAGCTGCTAAAGCCAGGGCTTGGGCATGGTTTCCTGAAGAATGGGTGGAGACGCCGTTTCGGCTCATGTTTTCCGGCAATTGAAGAACTACATTCGATGCGCCCCTGAATTTGAATGAACCTGTCTTCTGAAAATTTTCACATTTGAAGAATACCCTGCATCCGGCAAGCTCATTAACCAATGAAGAAGTCATTACCGGCGTTTTGTGCGTCCAGGTTTTGATCCGGTTATAGGATAATATAATGTCCCTGAGCTCTGGTATGGAATCAAGCATAAAAAAAATTTACCTCAGTATTCGAAGCAGTGCAGTCCAGTCGTGGGAGCTATTTTTTTGAATGGAATTTTCGATCCGGATAATTCCCAGGCTGTCGGTAGACAGGGTATCGCCAAAAACTACCTCCCCGCCCGAGACCGGATTATACCAGCCAATCAAATAACTTCCGGGGTTTTTAGTTTTAAGACCGCAAGAAGCATTCTGAGGAATATACACGGCGTATTCATCATCCGGGAGATAAACACAATACGCCTTTCCATCCACGACAAATTCATCAGCAGGCACAAGACGATCCATATCGATGTATTGTTCGAAGAAGTCCCTGGCAATTTTTGATTGCCGCCAAAGTATTTCCCGCGACCTCCAGTCTTCGCAATTTAGGTCATTATTTGGGTAGTTATAGCCAAAGTACCATTCAACTCCCCCACCGCCTGCCATCAGGTTTCCCCAAAGTACCTCATGCCTTATCGCATTATGAAGGGGATCGGCTGCATCGGGCTTAGCCCCGGTATCGGCAGGCCCGATCTCATCGCTGGAAATCACCCATTTACGCCCTTTTTGAGACGATAATGCCTTTAGCCGCAAGGTTTCGGAATGAACTGATTCTACCATCGATTGCATGCTTATGCCGTCGAGATACGGAAATCCCAGCAGTTTTCCGGTAATTTTTTCCCTGTCGGTTTGAGACGAATGTGTGTGAATAACCACAAAGCTTTTATAAGGATCATGTTGTTTGATGTACTCGGCCATGTTCCGCTGCTGTTGATCGTTCTGCCCCAGGACAGACCAATCGGATGGTCCGTTTTCTTCGCCGAGATTCCAGGTTATGCCCAGATGGTGGCCGTACCTTGCGATCAGTTCCCTGTAATAGAGTTTTCTCGTAATTCCAAGGTTACCGCTGTCGAGCAAAAGTTGGTTTTCATGTTCCTGGGTAACGAAATGACACATCAGGCCGAGTTTATCCATATGCGAGAATACTATTTCCCATTGTTCGAGCTTGCTCACGTCATATCGTGTGAAATCTGAATTGTAGGTTGTCCATGGAAAAACCTCCTTGCCGTCGCCGCCAACATTATTGGTTAGCATATATACGGAATTCATTCCGGCAGACGAAAGGTAATTCAGGGCACCAATCAATCCTTTTCCTTTTCCGTTTCTCCACGAAGGATCTCCTTCGTTCCAATCTTTGATATGCGGAGCATACCGATGAAGCTGGCGAAGCGGTTCTGCTTCCCCGCGTCGGGTAGAATCATTCCATCCTCCGTAATACGTGCCATCGAAGTCCTGATATGCAAGTAAATTTTCAGGGCTATCGGCCCCGGTTTTAAGGAAAACCTTTCCCGTGCCGGCATGCCTGAGAAAGTGGCTTCCGGAATAAATAATCCGGCCTTTGGCCCGGAAATCAGTGCCGGTTTTATTGGAAGGATTAATGGTAAGCTGGCCTTCAAATCCGTCGGGCTTCATCTTTTTGCCTACTTCCGGATCATCATTAACCGCGATATTCCTGCCATGGCTGAAATATATCCTGTAATTCCAAACGCCGTAATCATCGGGGCAAAAATTCACCTTCCATTTATTTCCGGTATCGGCGCCCGATTCTGCTGCATAGCCATCGGCTGCGTAGTATCCGGGAATTAAATATTCAGTTTTATTTTTCCAGAATTTCACATTCAGCCGGTAATCGAGAAATGGATTGATCGAATCATTTTCCCCGGTTTCCAGGCCTTCGATGATGAGCACCACCTTATGCCACTGATTTAATTCACCGGTAACTTCAACCGACTCATCATGCTTCTGATCGCCGCAGGAGAAATTTAAAGCAATGGAGAGAAAAAATAATTTTAAAAAGTTTTTCAGCATTTTTCTGAAGATTATATTTTTAATGGGCTTCAAGCCAGTTTTTGCCGGTTCCAGTTTCAACCTCAACCGGAACCCTGAGAGGTATGGCCTCCTTCATGAGTTTTTCTACAACGGGTCGCAGGGAATCGAGTTCCGGTTTAAAAACATCGAATACCAATTCATCATGGACCTGGAGGATCATCCGGGATTTTAGCTTTTTCTTTTCAAAATGGTTGTGGATATTTATCATCGCCACCTTTATCAGGTCTGCGGCGCTGCCCTGGATAGGGGCGTTGATTGCATTGCGTTCGGCAAATCCCCGCACGGTTGCGTTCCTCGAGTTAATATCGCGCAAATACCTTCTTCGCCCCAAAATTGTTTCGACATATTCTCTCTCTCTCGCCGTATTGATGACCTCATCCATATATTGTTTCACCGAAGGGAATTTGCTGAAATAGGAATCGATGATCTCGGCAGCTTCCTTGCGAGGAATATTAAGCCGTTCCGCCAGTCCAAATGCCGAAATACCATAGATGATTCCGAAGTTGGCTGTTTTTGCCTTCCTTCTCATGTTTTCATCCACACTTTCAACCGGGACATTAAATATCCGGCTGGCCGTTATGGAATGGATATCGGCACCATCCTTAAAGGCGGCGATCATGCTTGTGTCCTTTGAAAAGTGGGCCATGATACGCAATTCTATCTGGGAGTAATCCGCCGAAAGAAGTATAAAATCTTTGTTTCGCGGAATGAATGCCTTTCTGACTTCCTTGCCTTTATCCGTTCTTATGGGAATATTCTGAAGGTTCGGATTTGTGGAGCTCAGCCGTCCCGTAGCAGCAACTGTCTGGTTATAGGAAGTATGCACCCTTCCATCGGCCTTGCTTATCATATCGGGCAGGGCGTCGACATAAGTCGATTTTAATTTCTGGACCTCGCGGTAATCAAGGATCTTTTGAATTACTTTATGTTCGCCGGCCAGCCTCGTCAATACATCTTCACCTGTTGCATACTGTCCGGTCTTGGTTTTGCGCGGGTTGTCGATCAGTTTAAGTTTATCAAACAGGATTTCTCCCAGTTGTTTTGGCGAGGATATGTTGAACTTTTCGCCTGCCAGTTTATAGATATCTTTTTCAAGCTTTTCAATCTCCCCCGACATTTCTTCTGACAGGGACTTCAGATCCTTATTATCAAGTTTAACTCCTTCTGCTTCCATGGAGGCCAGGACCCTGATCAGCGGGACTTCCACTTCGTAAAAAAGCTTTTCGATTTTCTTTCGCTTGAGAATGGGTTCAAACACATATTTCAGTTGCAGGGTAATGTCGGCATCCTCGCCGGAATATTCAGCTACCTTTTCAACTTCCACCTCCCTCATGGTTCGTTGCTCCTTGCCTCTTTTCCCGATCAGCTCTTCGATGGATACGGGGATATACCTAAGGTATATTTCTGCCAGTGCATCCATGTTATGCCTCCCCTCAGGTTCAATCAGGTAATGCGCGATCATCGTATCGAAGAACGGTCCCCGCACCTCCACTCCGTACCTTTTTAATACCAGGTAATCATATTTTATATTTTGGCCGATCTTGAGCTGCACATCATTTTCAAATACAGGCTTGAACCAGCCAATAATTTCGCCGGCACTTTCTTCATGTTCGGGAATTGGGATATAATAAGCTTCATGCTTCCTGAACGAAACCGACAATCCGACTATTTCGGCTGTGGTAAGATCAAGTCCCGTAGTCTCGGTATCAAAACAAAATTCCTTTTGCTCTCTAAGTTTTTTTACGAATGCTTTTATATTCTGCGTACCGGTTACAATCTTATAATCATGTTTCTGGGTATTGATATTTTTCAGTTCTGCACCCGCATTCCGGCCTGTTTCTTCAGCTGAAGATTCATTGAATATATTTATTTGTCCGGTAACATCGGATCCAACCAGTTTTTCTTCCCCAAACACACGTTTCGACAAGGTCCTGAATTCCAGTTCGTCAAATATTGCCTTGAGCGCTTCCTTATCGGGTCCCTTATATTCAAATTCATCCTCATCAAATTCAACCGGGACATCGGTAATGATGGTTGCCAGTTTTTTTGAAAGGATGGCCTGCTGGCTGAAGTTAACCAGGTTTTCTTTGAGTTTCCCCGACAATTTTTCAACGTTTTTAAGCAGGTTTTCCACCGACCCGTATTCCTGGATCAGCTTTACAGCCGTTTTTGCGCCTACCCCGGGTACGCCGGGAATATTGTCGGCGGAATCCCCCTGAAGTCCAAGGATATCCCTGACCTGGTCGACATCGGAAATTTCAAATTTTTTTAATACTTCCGGAATGCCGAGAATTTCAATGGCATTACCCAGGTATGCCGGTTTATAAAGGTAAATGCCGTCCTCAACGAGCTGGGCATAGTCCTTATCGGGAGTCATCATATACACATCATACCCCTCTGCATGCGCCCGCTTGGCCAGGGTTCCGATGATATCGTCGGCTTCGAAGCCATTCATTTCGACGGCAGGAATGTTGAAAGCTTTGATGATCTTTTTAACATACGGAATTGCAACATGGATGTCTTCGGGTGGCTTTTCACGATGTGCTTTGTAGTCCGCAAATGCCTCATGACGGAAAGTAGGTTCACTGGTATCGAATCCAACTCCAATATGTGTGGGTTTTGCGTTATTCAGTACATCGAGCAGTGTATTGGTAAACCCGAGTATGGCGCCGGTATTCATTCCCTTCGAGTTGATCCTCGGGTTTTTGGAAAAGGCGAAATATGCCCGGAAAATCAGGGCAAGGGCATCCAGTAGAAATAGTTTTTTATCTTTCATGTTATTTACGCAGGTCAGGTCCTGTTCCCCGGTATCCGGAATTCTAAAGTTAATATCAATTTTTATAAAAATCAGAATAGTTTTTATTATTATGGGTTTTCATTCCGTGCCACGTTCGGTATGTGGAGATGGAGAAGCAGATATCCGGGAAAACTAAAATCCCTGAAATGCGTTTGATTTGCATACAGTCCTGATTTTATGATAACGATTCTTGATCTTGTTGGCAATACGCCTCTGGTAGATATCCGCCATGTTATTAAAAAACCAGGGGTAAGGATCATGGCGAAGCTGGAAGGGAACAATCCGGGAGGAAGCGTAAAAGACAGGGCGGCATTCGGAATGGTTAAAGGCGCCATTGAACGGGGCGAATTACAGAAAGGGATGCAGCTTATAGAGCCCACCAGCGGAAATACCGGGATTGCCCTTGCGATGGTGGCCAACCTGTTCGGTGTATCCATTGAATTGATCATGCCTGAAAATTCCACCCAGGAAAGAATAGACACCATGAAGGCTTACGGAGCCAAAGTTACGCTGACTCCTGCCGAAGGATCGATTGAAGCGTCTATTGATTATGCCAATCGTAAGGTAGCCGAGGGCGGGTACTTCATGCTGAACCAATTTGCCAACCCCGACAATTATAAAGCTCATTTCAGGACGACCGGCCCGGAAATATGGAAAGATACTGGAGGAAAAATAACACATTTCGTATCATCGATGGGAACCACCGGGACGATAATGGGTGTTTCGCGATACTTAAAGGAACAAAACCCGGATATACGAATTGTCGGTGTTCAGCCTACGGATGGCTCTAAAATTCCCGGGATCAGGAGATGGCCCAGGGAATACCTTCCGAAGATCTTTGAACCTTCAAGGGTAGACCAGACCATCGATGTATCGGAAGATGAGTCCATTGAAATGACTAACCGCCTGGCCCGGGAAGAAGGAATTTTTGCCGGGATGAGCAGCGGTGGGGCCGTGGCAGCTGCTTCCAGGCTAGTTCAAGATATTGATAATGGCCTTGTGGTATGTATTATCTGCGACAGGGGCGACCGTTATCTTTCATCAGCCTTATTCAGGTAGTGTAACATTTTTCGAATTCATCATACAATTTCATCAGCCTGGCGGTAAAAGGACCGGGAGCGCCATTCTTAAATTCAAAATCTTCCACCGCCCGCACAGGTAATATCCTTTTCGTTGTACCGGTAATAAAAGCTTCGTCGGCCAGGCGGAGTTCATCCATGGGAATATCCCTTTCTTCAATCTTTATTACCTCTGCCGAAATTTCGATTACCGTTTTGCGGGTAATCCCATGCAAGACATTCCTGCCGGGTGTGATCAATACTCCGTCGCGAATGATAAAAAAGTTGCTTCGGGAAACTTCGAGAAATAATCCGTTGTGGTGATATAATACATCGTAACCATTCCTCCCTGCAATCTCCTTTTTGATCTTGATAGGCGTGAGGTAATTAATTGATTTTATTTCACTCCATTCCCGCAGGTGGTCGTATGAAACCAGCCTTATTCCTTTCTGATAATACTCTTTGTCGGGATAGGATATGCTTTCGATCAGTATCATGTAATTCGGTGTGCCCGTCGAGTATCCGTCAGCCGAGTATCCTCCTGTCAGGATCATCCGAATTCCGGATTCAGGCAATCCGTTTTTCCTGACCAGGTCCCTGACAATTGTTTCAATTTCGCTTTTCGAATAGGGAACGGCCAGGTCCATCAATCCGGCAGAATGCATAAACCGGTCGAGGTAATGCTCCATGAGGTAGGGCTTTCCCCCTGAAGTCCGGAAAAAATCGAAGATGCCGTATCCACGAAGGATGGCCAGATCATTGATGTTCAGTTTTGCTTCAGATGCCTTCAGGATTTTTCCGTTTATGAAATACAGCTGATCTGTCATTGAATCGTTATTTGCCTGTAAAATAAATCATTTAAATCAACTGTTAGCCGGAGTTGGTTTACTATTTCGAAAGGATAATCTGTTAAAAATGCAAACTCAGGCTTTTGAAAATTCGACAATAAAGGCGGCTCCCTTTCCCGGTTCACTTTCGCACCAGACCTTGCCATTCATCGCTTCCACATATTTCTTTACGATCGATAATCCCAGGCCGGTTGAGTGTTCGCCTCCCGTTGGCTGGGCGCTTAGGCGCTGGAATTTGCCAAACATCTTTTTCATATCCTCTTCAGTAATTCCGGGCCCTTCATCCTTGATCACAGCCCGTGCTTTGCCGTTGTCCTTGGTCAGCCTAATGTAAACACTTTTTTCGGGTGGTGAGAATTTTATGGCATTTGACAAAAGGTTTTCGAAGATCTGTGTCGTATAATCCTTGTCGAGGTTTACATACAGGTCTTCGGACTGGATGGATATTTTGATTTTCTTTCTGTTGATTTCCGGTTGAAGATTCTTGTTCACTTCGTGGAAGAGTTTGGCCAGGTTAATTCTTTCCAGTCGAAGGTCAAAGATTCTTTCTTCGAGTTTCCTGATATCCAGGAGTCTGCTGATCATCTCATTCATTCTGAGCAGAGATTTTTCAATGGCACTCGCATACAATTCCTGATCTTCGGATAATCCTTCCCATTCGGATTTCATCAATCCGGTCATTGTCAGCGCACTCGTCAAGGGGTTTCTCAGGTCATGGGCAACAATACCAATGATATGGCTCTTTTCATTGTTGAGTTCCTGCAACTCCAAATTCTTTTTTTCAATTTCTTCCTTTTGCATAGTGATATCATCATTGGCAAGGGCGAGCCTGTTTTTCTGTTCCTGGATTTTTTCGTAAGACCGTGCATTCTCAAGAGCAATTTTTGCATAAACACCGATGTTTCTGATAATATTCAGGTGATATTCATTAAAAGCATATTCCTGGTAACTCTGAATAGTAAGAATACCCAGGGCTTTGGTGTCGCGATACAGGGGAACATAGATGATCGATTGAGCATCTCTTTCCTTGTCCGGAGGCTGCCAGTCGCCTTTATGATTCTCGTACTCCGCGAAATAATTGCCGATGTAAATTTCCTGGTTATTCAGCAGACACTTTGCCGCAAAATTTGAAATGGCATCGATAGAAACGGTGAAAGACTCCATTCTGATACCGTCATTGATCAGTGTCGGGAATTCTATGGCCTTCTTTTCTTCATCATAAATACCCAACCCGATAACCGATGCATCCATCAGGCCGTTAATCCGGTCGTATACCGATTCAACAATTGCTTCAACGGTAAGGTTGGCGGTTATTTCACGTCCTATATTGCTCAATAATTCCAGGTTCTTATAGGATTGTTCGAGTTTATCGCGCTGTGCCTGGATCTCGTTTTTCTGTTCTTCAAGTTTTTTGGTTTTAAAAAGGACAAGGAGTTCCAGTTCTTCCTGTTTTTCGCGGATCATGGTGCTGCGCAGCCAGAAGACAATGATGGTAAGGGTAACAAGGAAGGTAAAGGTTGCGGCCCTGAACCACCAGGTCTGCCAGAACGGCGGCATGATCCTGAAGTTAAATACGGCAGGCTGTGAATTCCAGATACCGTCGTTATTGCATGCCATGACGCTGAATGTATAATTGCCGGGATTGAGATTCGAATAAATTGCCTCGGTCTGTGAGGTTTCAGGCGACCAGTCGCTGTCGACCCCGGTAAGTCTCCACCTGAACCTCACCTTTTCAGGAACTTTGTAGCTGAGACCTTCAAATTCAAAGGAAATATGGTTTTTATCATGCGGGAGCTTAAGTTCGTTCGGTAGTTCTGTCCATGGGGATACTCCATTTGCGAAATTTTTATTTTCATCGGAATGCCAGTCAATATTCTCATAAAAAAGTTTAACCTGGGTTATGGATGTCACGGGGGCTTTTGTATTTACCACGTCAACCTGTGGATTATAAACCATTACGCCTTTAATTGTGCCAAACCAGAGGTTGCCATCCCGGTCGACGAGGTTTGACTGTCCGTTATTTTCGCTTCCGATGAATCCCTCGTATTTATCGTAATTCCTGATAGAAATGATATTGCCATCGGCGTCAAGTGTAATCTTATCGACCCCATTCTGGCAGCCTGCCCAGATATTGCCTGCACGATCGGTGAGAATTGAATACACAAGATCCGATGAAAGTCCCCGGTTCCTGTCGACCCTGAAAGTTCTGATTGAATCATTGCCCTGAAGTGTGATCCTGCAAACTCCGCCTCCATAAGTAGCTGCCCATATGTTTCCTGTCCTATCTTCGGTAAGTTGCATGATGTTCTTGTGGCTTAATCCATCGCTCGGCATAAAACTTAATGTTCGCTTATCTTTTATAACAGAAAGTCCGTTGATCGTGCCTATCCAGAAATTGCCAAGGTGGTCTTTAATGATATGGGTTACAAAATTGTTTACCAGGTTCTTTTTCTCGCGAGTAAAATGGATCACATTTCCATTTGAATTTAAGAAAAGACCGCTTCCCGATGTGCCTATCCAGTAATCCTCCCCGTCGATCAATATATCACCAATCGAAATTTGCCGGCCGGGTAATCCGAGATCCAGGCTTATATTCTGAAATTCTTTTCCAGTAAATTTCCATAAACCATTCTGCGACCCGATCATGAGGTTTCCGTTTATATCCTCGTTCAGACTATGTACCAGTCCGAGCGGCTCCTTTTCATATTTCTGCAGATTTTCGATCCTGTTGTCAGTCAGCCGGCTGATCCCGTTCAGTGTGGTACCAAACCAGTAAATCCCCCGTGAATCCTGGAAGATCGACCATACAAAATTATCGCCCAATCCATGCTGTTTGGAATATGAAATGAATTTCGATCCTCCGTATTTGAATAATCCCGCACCACTGGTTCCAAACCAAAGATTGCCTTCATTATCTTCGGTAATGGTTACGATAATTTCACCCGGCAATCCGTTTTCTTTTGAATACACCTTGTAGTTGCCGTTGTTGATGTCGCCGAACGATTGATACAGTTTTCCTTCCTGGGTATCAGCCATCCAGAAATTCCCCTTGCTGTCGTCGTATACGGTATTGATCCTGTCGATCCTGATCTCCTTTGGAAAATTCACTTTCTGCGACTTGCCATCCTGGTGTGAATAGATTGCAAGTTCCTTATCCGTAACAAGGATCCACAATACCCCTCTTTTATCCTCATAAACTACCCTGAAATTCTTGTTTCTAAATGGGTCCATTGAATTGAAAGTTGATTCCCCGAGCCGGTTATTTTTCAATTCGAAAACCTTTCCCGTAGTATTGATAAACAGCCTGTCGTCGGAGATCCTGAGGATATTGAAAATTGTACCGGCATTTTTCAATTCATTGAACGCTTCATTAAGAACCTGGTATTGGCCGCCATCGTACTTGTATAATTTCGTAATGCGGTTGGCGTATGTCCCGATGAAATAGATATTGCCCTGTTTGTCTTCATTAAATTGAGAATAGCCTTGAGCGTTAAGACTGTCGAAGTATATATTTTTAAAATGCACACCGTCGTAAACGGAGATCCCCGTATTCAAACCAAGCCAGAGGTTTCCCTTGCTGTCTTCGAAAATGGAGTTTACCTGATTACTCCCAAGTCCATCCCGACGGGTGTAAATAGTGAATTTTTTGCCGTTGAATCTGCACAGGCCGCCACCGTTTGTACCTGCCCAAATAACCCCCCGGGAATCCTGTTCAATGTCGAATACCTGGGACTGGGGCAGCCCTTCATCGAGGGAGTATTGCTGGAAATAATAATTCTGGCCGGAGAGGGGGAAAGAAAAGAAAAAGGCTCCAGTTAATATGCATAAAAAAACCAGGTGAATCCGCATGGTACCAGGAATGATCTGGAAAAACATTCTTAACTGTTAATTAATTACGAATAAATGAAATTATGGTTATTTCCCGCCCATAAATGAATTGATAAAATTAAATAAAAGTCGCATGGTAAACTAATCAAGGCTTTTCAATACTATTTGAAAATACACCAGGTTCATAGGCCATTCCCGGTTCAGAACAGTTTCCTGATGATATTAACGATTATGGTAAGAATAATACTGATGATAATCATGGTGGTTACAGGAAAATAAAACCTGAAATTTTCTTTTTCAATTTTAAAATCACCGGGTAGTTTTCCAAGCCAGTTCAGGTGATTTGAGAAAAAGTAAAATAGGATACCGGCAAAGACCAAAATGATCCCGGCAAAAATCA
>DATDPY010000449.1:0-8109 GCA_035292565.1 Cyclobacteriaceae bacterium
AGGATAAAAATTACTCGGTTATCATTCCTGGCATCAGGGATGTGAAAACTATTGCCGTTGTAACCAAAAAAGAGCCGGAACCGACCAGGTTATCTCCCAACATGTCGAAATACCCTGTGATCAGGGAAGCTTATGGGAAAAATACACGGATAATCAGGATCAACGGGATCCAGGGTGTGATCGGAAAAAATGGAGATGATATCCAGGAACTGGCTACGCTTGGCGGGATATCTATAGGCCAGTTCTTAAAATATAATGATATCGCCATCGATCATAAGATAAGGGATGGGCAGGCTTATTATATAAAGCCTAAGAAAAGAAAGGCAAAAGAGTATTATCATACCATCCTTCCGGGAGAAAATCTCTGGATTATCTCCCAAAAGTATGGAATCAAGCTGGATCAATTGTGGATGAAGAACCGTATGAAGAATGATGACCCGATAAAAAACGGCATGGTGTTGTACATCCGGTATATAAGACCGGAAAACGAAGAAATTGCGTATAACCCGATACCTTCGGTGAGTTCAATACCGGTTGCGGTTTCCCAGGAGATACGCGATACCCTGGATGTATTAAATCAGGATGCCCGTTTTGTTAAAAATGATATCAGGGAACTGGAATTTCAGGAATCCTTATCAAGTAATATTGAAAAGGATCAGGACCCCGGGGAAGAGGAGGCGAAAAGTAACTCCGTTTTGGAAAATGAAAATAATACTACACCCGATACCTTATCCATGGTTCCTTTGCTTCATGTGGTTTCTGAGGGTGAAACCTTATACGGAATCGCAAAAAAGTACAATATGCCCATATCCCTTTTAATGGAGATCAATGAGATCGGACCTGGGGAAAGCATCAAAACCGGACAGCAACTCTATCTCAAAATTCCAGAACCAGGTATTGAAATTGCAGACGAAAATGAACAAAATAATCATGGACCTTACATATCCTATGAGGTGAGAAAAGGCGATACCTTGTATAATCTTTCGAAGAAATTTAACGTATCAGTCGAAGAAATCATGGATTGGAATAAAAAAGATTCAATGCAATTGAATATAGGGGAAAAACTGAAAATATTCAAACGAAGCAATGAATAAAGTATTATTACATTGATGATTCAGATATTACATTGGTACGAAAAACCTTTTAAATATACGGGTGTCCTCCCTCCATTGCTTATATTTGCAAAGATCAGATTTTTACGATGATCGGAATTAATAAATATATTATAACTGAATTTCCGGGAAAATCACTAAGTTGAAATTAAATCGACGGTAATCGCCCATGAGGAAGGAAAAGGATATAAATCTTGTAATGCTTGTCGATGATAATGATACCGACAATTTTATCAGCAGAAGAATCATCGAGATAACCAGTTTTGCCAAAGATGTCATTATAAAAAATTCCGGAAAAAGCGCCCTGGAATATCTTGAGGAAAATAAACAATTACCAACCAGCCTTCCTGACTTGATTTTCCTCGATATTAATATGCCGATTGTAGACGGGTTTGTTTTCCTTTATGAATTCGAGAAATTCGAAGACGGCCTGAAAGATAAGTGCAAGGTGATCATCCTGTCAAGCTCCGATAATAAAAGGGATATTGATAAGATCGTGAACAACGATCATGTAATTAAATTTATCACGAAGCCCCTTACCGAAAATGCCCTGTCTGATGTGAAGAGCATCGTTTGATATTCTCACCCCGTTGCCGGGTATAAACCAGCTTAAAAATCAGGATCAAGCCCAAGTTTGCTTTTCAGGTCATTTAGCGTGGGGTATTTTTTCGCCAGATATTGGAATTTATCAGTATTGGTAAAAAGTTTTTTCCCAGATTCGGATTTTTTGAGCTTCGTTTCGATATTAACCTGGTCATTTTTAAGATTCGTACGGAGGTGCTTTAGCAAATCCTGTTTGAACCTTGCAAGAATGTCTTCTTCGATGATATTGTCGATTGGGAGAATTATTTTATGGTCTTCTTCCAGGGTGAAATCCCTCTCCATCAGTTTGTACTCGATTTCATTCGATTGTTTTTTAAGGTATTCCGTGAATTCATTCCACGCCTCCTTTAATTGGGTCATGCTGAACTTATTCGAAGGGATATTCCCTTCTGTGTCTGATTTTTGCGTATCCGGTTTAACCGGAATTTCACGGGAGTGTTTATTCTTTAGTTCCGAGATATTGGGGATATTCAGCGTTTGCTTCTCAAGCGGTAAGTCGGGTTTTCCGGGGGGCCGGCCTGCGGGTTCTTCTTGCTTCTTTATGGATTCGCTTTTTCCTGCCTCATTTGATTTATGATCAGGTTTTTTTTTTACATGATTTTCCTGAAGTGATGAACCTGAAAGATTCAGGGCGGAAGTCAGATAGGTTATTTTCATAAGAGCAATCTCCACATGCAGGCGTTGGTTTTTACTGCTCTTAAAATACAGATCGCACTGGTGGGCGATATTGATTGCGGAGATCAGAAAAGATTTATCAATCTGCCCGGCCTGATGGGTGTATCTTTCCTTAATGCCTTCGGTAACCTCGAATAAGTGAATCGTTTCCTTGTCCTTGCATACGAGCAGATTTCTGAAATGTTCCGCCAGGCCAACAATGAAATTCTGGCCATCAAATCCATTCTTGACAATTTCATCGAAAATAATCAGTGCACCGGCGAGGTCCTCATTGACAAACGAGTCGGTAATTTTGAAATAATAATCATAATCCAGGATATGAAGGTTATCGACTGTAAGTTTATAGGTCAGCCTGCTCCCGTCGGCATAGGTAACCAGCAAATCGAAAAGCGAAAGGGCGTCGCGGAGGGCTCCTTCGGATTTTTGGGCAATCAGGTGGATGGCTTCCGGTTCTGCCTCTATTTTTTCACGGATAGCAATCTTATAAACATGATCGGCAATATCCTTTATGGAAATCCTGTTGAAATCAAATATCTGGCATCTCGACAGGATTGTTGGCAATACTTTATGTTTTTCAGTAGTTGCCAGGATGAAAATCGCATAAGACGGCGGTTCTTCCAATGTTTTCAGGAAGGCGTTGAAGGCCGCGGCAGATAGCATATGAACTTCATCAATGATATAGACTTTGTATTTTCCATACTGGGGAGGAAACCGGATCTGGTCGATCAAGTTCCGGATATCGTCGACTGAATTATTGGAAGCCGCATCCAGTTCGAAGATATTCAACGCAGCGGACGGCCCGAACACGATATTTTTATCGAAGCCGTTTATGAGCCTGGCAACAATCCTGGCACATGTCGTCTTACCTACGCCCCTTGGTCCGCAAAACAGCAAAGCCTGGGCAAGCTGGTCCTTCTCAATGGCATTCCTTAATGTGGTTGTGATATGTTCCTGGCCAATTACCTCATCGAAATCTGAAGGTCGATACTTTCGTGCCGATACTATGTAATTTCCCATATCTGAGAGGTAAAGATATTAAACTTGTTACTGAAATCCTTGTCTAAAAATATATTGACATGTGCATAATTGCCATGGAACTTTGGTAACTTTGCCATTGATTTACATCTTATAAATACCGGGGCCGACCGGAATTGACAGTTTGTGCAAATCAGGTACAAGCATGCAGGGTGTTGTTAGTATTACCCATTCAACAAACTATCAAACAATAAACGGCGAATATAATTACGCCTTAGCTGCTTAATAAAGGCAGTTATGTCTCTTCAATCCCCCGCCTCGCCGGATTGAAACTGAGGCATCGAAATGCGAGGCTGGCTGTTACAAGGCTGTTATGTGACAGTAAGATTAAATACAGATAAGGATAGCTTATAGGTTCGCCCGTTACCTCTGGCTGTCCCGAAAAATCAAACCGGGCTAAGCATGTAGAAAATACCCAGGTTTCCTTATCTGGACCGGGGTTCGAATCCCCGCGGCTCCACAAATTGTTTAATGAGCAGCTATAACACCAGGGACTCATGCGCTTTGCCCTGACCTGCTTTTTAATCTTATGGTTTATTCTTTCTTGCGGAATATCTTATTGAAAACTAATTTCACAGGGAAGTAGTGCAATAATTGTACGCTGAAACCATAATATTTTATTCCCGAAAAATTGCTGAATTTGAAATCCATCTCTTCACCCCGGGCGATATTATGACTTTCGGGAAGAAAATACTGCAATTTTACAAGCGCCTCGAAATTCCCTATTACCCGAAAGATCAATTTGAAATCATGGTACCTTTTGATAACAGGGAGGTGAGGGACATCTGCAGCCGGTTTTATGAGAAATATTATAATGACAACAGAGAAAGGATATTTTTAATTGGGATAAATCCCGGGCGGTTCGGAGCAGGCATTACCGGTCTGCCGTTTATTGACCCCATAAACCTTGAAAAATCGCTTGGGATAACCAACTCTTTTAAAAAAAAGCATGAATTGTCATCTCAGTTCATATTCTCTGTCATACGCGGCGCAGGCGGGGCGGATAATTTTTTTTCTCGCTTTTACCTGACTGCTGTATCCCCGATTGGATTTATAAGAACGGGAAAGAATATAAATTACTACGAATTGGAATTTATCAGGAATAAATGGAAACCATTTTTTATTAAATGCCTGGAATCTCAGGTTGGGGCTGGAGGAAATAGAGAGAAAGCGTTTATTTTGGGCCAGGGGGAGAACAATACTTATTTTAAAAAATTGAATGACGAATATGGTTTCTTCAGCGAATTGGTCTCTCTGCCTCACCCAAGATGGGTGATGCAATATCGTTTCAGGCAAAAATCATATTTTGCCAATAAGTATATTAAAAAGCTGACCGCCTGAAATCTTCATATTAAAAATCATTGCTCTTTTGTCTCGAATCCGTTCAGAATTTCGTTCGGTAACGTACATATATCCACACCGCCTCGTCCGATCTTTAAAACCAAGATATTCATTAACAGCGGATTAATCTTTGTGGCATATTTTTTGGCGGAAAATAAATTATAAACATCATCCGGCATGAACTTCTTATTTAAAGATTGGACATTTGTTCCGGTATTGATACTTCCCCTGTTCTTGTTGATGTCGGTAACGACTTTTGCATCGGATACTCGTGCAACGGACCCGATGGAATATAGCGATAATGAGGATGTTTGGGATGCCATTAAAGGCATACTTGATCCGCCATCCGTGCAGAAAAAACCATCCATGCTAATGATCTATAACCGCGATCTTGAATTGATCAGGGTTGAAGATGAAGACTCCTGCTTGTTGAAACGTTTAGTGGTTAAATCTGATTTTATCGCGCAAATCGGGAACCTGAAATTTTACCGGCTATGCAAGTAGAAGTAATCCGGCATATACATTGATGATGTTGCATCCCGGAAATTAGGCTTACGGCCCAACATGTCGTAGCGAAATTATTTTATTTTTCTATTCCTGATTCAAGCAGTTCCCGCATTTTGAAATAAATATCAGAATTCTCGTAGATCCCGGTAAATTTTCCTTCACCCGGGCCAAACGCGAAAACCGGGACCCAAACTGCCGTGTGTCCATCGGTTAAAAAGCTGCCGGCTACTTCCCCTTTCTGGATTCTGCCTCCGGTAACGGCAAATCCGCCTGTTTCATGATCTGCAGTAACGATAACCAGGGTATTTCCGTCGATTGCTGCGAACCGCACTGCTTCCCCGATCGCAATGTCGAAATCGAGCATCTCTTCGGTTAAATACCTTGTGTCATTTTGATGACCACCCCAGTCGATCTGTGAGCCCTCTACCATGAGAAAGAATCCATTTTTATTTTGATTCAACAATTCGATGGATTTCCTGGTGCTAATTGCAAGCATATCGCCCCTGCCGGACAAAACTGAAGGGCCATGTTCTTTCCATAATAACCCCGCTACCTTCCCGGTATCTATTTCGTTAAGTTCTTCGGTTGAATAAAGTACCTTGTAATTTTTTGCCTTAAGCGCTTCAATAAGATTTATTCCGTCGGTCCGTGCATTAAAAAAATCCCTTCCTCCTCCGATAAAAATATCTACTTCGGTCTTAAGAAAATGAGCAGCGATATCCTCATTCAGGTCGCGCGACATTACATGTGCAATAAAACTGGCTGGGGTAGCGTGTGTAATTGATGAGGTCGCGACCAATCCCGTAGACAGACCTTTTTTTTCACAGTATTCAAGTATGGTTTCTAAAGGTTTCCGGTTTGTATCAATCCCGACATATCCGTTCCGGGTTTTCTTTCCTGTGGCCAGAGCCGTAGCCCCTGCCGATGAATCGGTGATCAACCCGCTGGCTGAGTTTGTTTTGGCCAACCCGGTTACCGGGAATTTCGATAGGTAAAGACTGCCTTTATTGGCTACCAGCCCTGAATATACCTGGCTGGCCCCCATTCCGTCCCCGATCATCAAAATTATATTCCGTACCTGCATGTCGGTGCCGGATACGGGAATTACTTCGATAATAGAATGTTCACCATTGAAATTGCGGTAAGTTTTTCCCTTTTTACTGGTGATTTCATCATTTGGCTGGCAGATTGATTCAAATATGATGAGGAGGAAAAAAATTATCAGAGCGAACTTCCTGTTAAAGATCATTGAGGGATTTTTCTTTTATTTTAGCCCCAAAGATAGTTATTGATTGGTAAAAGGTTTTATCCGGCGTTGATTTATCTCCTCGGTTCGCTTTACTCAATGGTTATAATCGATACAGGGATGGTGAAATCCAGTAAGATAATTCGAAAGGTATTAGATCCTCGGATTCATGGGAGAGAACCTGATCCGGCACACCATGTCGGGGTATGAAATGCGATCATTGAATTTAAAAATCAAGTCAGGAATTTCCGCATCAAGTACGTAAATGAAATCTGTTATCCCGATTTTTTTGTTTTTTAATAATAATGTGGAAATTTCATTATGAATTCAAACACTCCCTGCGAGAAGATATAATGGATCGGAGAAACTTTTTTAAAACTTCACTTTGCGGATTGCCCCTGCTTTATACCCGATTTCCCGAAGCAAACACGAAAACTGAAGTATATCCGGAAATCAAGGGGAAAATCATTACAGTAAAAGGCGCAATTTCCAAAGCAAAAATGGGATTTACATTGTCGCATGAGCATGTACTTGTTGATTTTACCGGCGCCGGTCAATACGATCCTTCGAAATGGAACAAGAAGGAAGTTGAAAATATCATGCAACCCTATTTAGAGGAAGTCCGGGGTCTCGGATGCGATACCATGATTGACTGCACTCCCGAATTCCTGGGCAGGGACCCTGCATTACTTTACGCCCTATCGGTACGGACAGGATTGAATATTTTGGTGCCTACGGGGTATTATGGCGCCATGAATAATAAATTCCTCCCCGATAATGTAATTTCGGAAAACGCGGCAAATTTGGCAAGCCAATGGATCTCGGAGTTTCACAACGGCATAGGAAATACAGGAATTAAACCCGGATTTATAAAAATAGGTGTTGATAACCAGAGTTTGTCTGATATTCATTTGAAGCTGGTTGAATCGGCAGCGATCACCCATGCAGCCACCGGCATGGTCATTGCTTCCCATACGGGGGGATCGGTTCCGGCCTTTGAGCAGTTACGAATATTAAATAAGCATAAAGTTGCACCATCGGCCTTAATCTGGGTCCACTCCCAGGATGAAAAAGACGATTCAATGAGGGAAAGAGCTGCCAGGCTTGGGACATGGATCAGTTTGGATGGCGTAAATGAGGAAAATACAGGGGATTATATAAACAGGCTGGAATTTTTAAGACAACGGTCACTTCTACACAAAGCAATCGTATCGCATGATGCGGGATGGTATACTCCGGGGAAGCCGGGCGGAGGTGAGATAAGGGGATATACAGCCATATTCAGGGTTCTTATTCCGGCTTTGAGAAATGCAGGATTTTCAGAATCCGACATCCGGCAAATATTTGTTAAGAATCCTTCTGAAGCGTTTGCAATTCGGAAACGAATGTCATAGGGGTTGAACTGAATCAATGAAAATTTTTATAATATCAGATGGCAAATAGTCCTAAACCGGTGATCAGGGTAGTTTGCGCCTTGATTGAAAATGGAGGTAAATTATTGGCTGTCCGGAGGAAAAGGGGGGAAAAAATGGAAGGGAGGTGGGAATTTCCCGGAGGCAAGGTGGAAAAGGGTGAAGCCCCGGTGCAATC
>DATDPY010000450.1:0-10821 GCA_035292565.1 Cyclobacteriaceae bacterium
AAATCGTTTCATAATATTGGTCCCTAAGTAAGATTCCTTTATTCGATAGAAAAAATCTATGATATTCTTTTTCATTTCTTAAATTAGGATTAAGAATTGAAATTTTGAACATCTCTTTTAATTTATCTACATTTATATAAAGTTTATTTATATTATCACCTATCCATACATAATTTAATTTTTGACATCGATCAATAAAATTTTTGGAAAGTATTTTAAGATCATGTGAATCTTTTTTCTTAATTATCGATTTTTCGAAGTTAAAGCTAGTATCAAGATCTAAGTTATCTAATTCGTCTCCAAGTTTATTTATCCAATTATTTATAGGCCTGCCCAAATGGTATAAAATATAATCAGGATGTATACTGTTAATATCTAATATTAAATCATAATATAAATTTTGAAAACTTAATATAGATATTGATTTATGATATGTTTCACAATCATTTAAAATAAGAGGAATAGATTTAATTTGAAAATTATCTGATGAATAACATTCATTCAATTTTCTTAGCCAAATTGCGAATGTATCAATATTAGCTTCTTCATCATTTTGATTCCATTCATAAAAGTAACTACTCGATTCTCTAGAAATAATTATAAAATCTACGTGTTTTTTTTGGTTGACAAGATAATTTATGATAAATTCTTTACCTGATTCAAGGCCGTCACGAATATCAATCTCTTCTTTATCTGCAAAATCTTTTAAAATAGCAGGGTTAAAATTTAATTTAGACGAATTAATTGTTACAATTAAAATTCTCATGTCATAGATCACCTACTTTTATAATTCTATTTTTCAACCTTATATAAACCCAAAATAGAGTCATTTTTATTTATTAATGGACCAACTCTCACAATGCGATCTACATTTCTATAACGCACTCCATTTTCGAAAAATATATAAATTCAAAATCTAAAGATTAGAATTAAGATTATAAGTGAAGTGATGCGTTTTGGTAGCGTTTAATATAATATGTAAATTCCGATAAAAGCTCACACATCTAGCTTAACTTCTTTATATTTAACGATAGTATATGAAGTCAATGTGCCATTTGGCACTTTCTCCTCCAGAGGTATTGCACCCTGTTCAACAGGAATAGTTTCAATTCCGGGTATTAAGCTAATATCACCAATAGGTAACTGTTCTATTTTTTCTACCGTAAGTCCATAACGTTCCAAGTCATAATCAATGTCAAATGATTGTCGTTCTTCTTCGATTTGTTCAGAGGTGAGTATGTTGATTCGTTCTATTAAGTTAATTATACCACCAACTTCCAATCTTATGGAAATAACTTGAAATATTCTGTTATATATAAGGGAACGGTAATGTCCAAAATTTCTTTTATTATAACCAAGTTCAATTAAATGGGGATTCATGTGAGCCATAGGATGAACACCCACGAACCAACATATTACTGTATCATATTTTATCACATTGACTACTTCATTCCAGTCGGTGATAAAATTTGATAGGATTATATTATTTTTACCAAAGTACTGTCGGGCTTCATTAATTGAATTCAAATAATTAATATCCCTCTTCAAGACTAATAAATTTTTCTTGGCTTTTTCAAAATTATATACATTTTCTTCAAGGCTGGACACTATGAAACCGGCTTTAATTAACGCTAAAGTTGCCAAGCCAATACCTGTTCCAATTTCAAGGATATGAGTGCCTCTATTAATTTTTCCAATGCACCACTCATAAAAACCAAGCTCTTGATAAGCAAGTGATGAAATCTCCCAAGTTCTTGAATAATACTGTTCAGATGATTCCATGATGAAGTTTTAAAATGAGACAAAAATAATCATTTAGATAGTCTCAATCCCTTGCCGGTATAACAGGGAGAGCATGTAGTATTCCGAGGCAATGCCCGTATTGAAACTGTTCGCTCTGTTTTTCATTCTCTCTGTTGATTTTGTTCTATGGTTGAAAAATGTTCCAGCTAATGCAATGCAGAACTCCTCCCTTTTCTGCAATCTTCCGCGAATTGATCGCCCTTAACTCGTAACCTTTATAAAGATCCCCAAATTGCTTCATAACAAGCTCATCCTCTTTCATATCAAATACGGGGATTATAATTAATTTGCCGACCTGGAGAAAATTTACATAAATTCCGCATGCATGCATCATTCTTTTATTGTCGTACGGATTGTAAGCGATTTCAATCCATTGAAGTTTTGAATCTTTAAGGATTTTTAAATAGACGGATCGGATTTCCGGTTCCCTGGTATAGTCGTTTATGAGAACTGTTTCATTATTGTAAAAATTAACGATGCCATCTGAGTGCCCGAAAATGTCCTCCTTTTTATTCCACGGCAGCCAGATAATCTTTTCAACATCAAATAGCTTTTCCAGCCACTGAATGATCTGTTTTACGGGATATTTTGAATTTTCTTTGAAGACCTTGTCGGTCATGATCACCCAGTTCCTGCCTTTTATCACATTACCTCCATCTATGTTTAAGGGGAAGGTCTGCAGTTTGGAACTGATTGTATACGAGATTTTCTTCTGGTCTGTGCGTAAATGAGGAAATTTCACCAAATAATCCGGGTGATAATCGAACTGCACAAATATTTCATTCGAAACCTGGATGGGCATAAAGTCCCGCGCCCATATATCGGCGGTATCATCGATAACTTCCACAGGATAAAATTCCGAGATGATTTTATCAAGTTCCCTGTAGAACAGTTTATGATCATACCTGAGCGAATCGGCTAAGTAAACAAAGTTTGTATCGGGATTCGTGATCATCAGGGGTCTTTAAAATTGTAACCCAGCATAGCTTTTACTTCCTGTAATTTTATTTTCCCTTCATTTAATAACTCTTTGATCAGTTTCTCTTTATTCTCAAATTTATGATCGGGGACTACATCGATTATAAACCGATATTTTTTGAACAAAAATTCCCCGGACGTATCCCCGGATCCGGATAATCCTATCCGTTCACTTGAAAATGGGCCGTTAATGATCCTGCATGGTTGAGTATTTTCAACAATAAACAGCCAGCTGTTCTTATCGGCGGAGTTTCCGAAAGCCTCAAATATTCTGGTCACAACATTTATCGGTCCATTCGTGAATCCTCCATCTTTAAGGCCTTTGATGCCCCGGATCAGGAAACTTGAATAAGTACCGGTTTCAGATTCATTTCGGATGCAAACATCCAGCCCGGATCCGTGAAAATACCAGTTCAGGAATTTTTGCTGTTGCGGATGCCTGTGAACGAATGGGTCTGGATGAAATTCCGGGTGGTAATGATAGAATTCGATCTCAGTGAAATGAAATTCATTTTCACCGGCTACAAACGTCAGGTACGTAAAAATATCTCCGGCAATTCTGTCGAACGAATTCTTGATAGATGCCTGATCGGTGTAATCCAGTTTAAAGTCCATGTTTAAAATTTTAAAACCGGATTTACTATTCATCCCCATCCCATACCCGTAAATCAATCCTTAACACACCTGATGGAAAGACCAACCGATTTAAAATAGTACCCTCTTGTGATATCATCATAACTCCAGTTCATATTTCTGCCCCAGGCCTGATCTGAACTATATTCAGATGAACTCCACCACAATCCGTATTCTCCATCGGGATCAAAATCGCCGTCACCGGCATCTCTCAAGCTGGCAGGAAGTCCGGTGAAGCCACTGCTGTTATCCCCATTGCCGTTATTATACCAACCACTTTCACTTTTAAGCTTTTTTCCCGCAATACTGTCTCCTCCAAGATAGTCAACTAAAATATCCCATTCATAAATGCTTGGTAGATGCCAACCAGCGGGACATACTCCCTGAACGTCGCTGGGTACATCATCACTGCCTGATTCCCCATTCGTTGCTGCCTGCCAGTTATATAAGACTCCATAGGCATTATAATATCCAGAGTTCTTTGCTTCAGTTACATCATTACTCTCGTAACCATAAACATAGTAGAATGGATCGGTCGATGACCCATCCCATGGCGGACTTACGGCGGGCAGGTAAGCAAGATTCTCTTGCATCCAGTATTGTTGGCCTATTTTTATATAGCTGTATTCCGTGTTGTCACGGTTATCAATAAATGTTCCGGTGCTATCGGGTTTCAATATTCCATCAATACTTAAAATAATAAAACTTCCGGGAGTGCTGATTAATCGTACTTCCAGGGTCGATGTATTTGTTAAACCGGTTATTTCTTTGGTTATTGAAGAAACATTTTTTGAAAAGTCTGATGGCCCCGCAATAATTACCCCATCGATTTTAATCTCTGCACTGGATACCCGTGTTTTTTTATCGTCACCATTTTGGATTTTAAGAGTGAACTCGTTTTCATAATTTTCGAATTCCGGATTCTCTAATGATATTGTTTCAGTGATGGGCGTTCCTTTGCTTCTCGTAAAGGTCAATGGTCCAAAATAGATTGTAGATAATTCGTCCGCGGAACGCAGTGAAGCTGCAGGAATCGAAATAATATCATCTACCTTGGATTGAAGATTTCCGGGATAATTAATTTCTTCGTTTTTACATGCCTGTAAAATGCAAACGCTTAACAGGTTTGTTAAAACCCAAAATTGTGTTTTCATATAAATAAGTTTTATATCGGTTGGATACTATAGGACTGGTAAAAAATTTATCAAGGGTAACGTAGAAAAAAATCTCAAAAAAAGCAAGCTAATCTTAGTTTAAATTATATCTTTCAAAAACTGTTTAATTATTATTCCTCTCAATTATTTTTTTGGGTGACCTCTTCTTATCGTTAAACTCAGGTAGTTTTTTATATTTTTTAACATACGAGGCAAAGCAAACGTACTCATATCCGGCAACCTTTCCCATGATTAGCAGGTCTCTGACTTTATTGGATTGAACGTCGCAATTGAAAGGACAAATGGCGACGTATAACATTTTACTCAATCGCTCATAATCAGGGTATTTGAATCGGAATCTTTTAGCGCCGCCATGCCCCGTTTTTCCTGCAATTGTGTGATCAAATTGCCGGAGCCTGCTTTCGAGGCCTCCAATAGAATTCGTCATACCGTAATACGAAATATCTTGGCTTAGTTTATATCTCAATCCGGAAAGATTTTTTTTAGAGACGGCGATTGCGTAAACCCCCGGGAGATGTTTCCTATTCAATGAATTTCGATTTTTCCAGGAAAACCAATTGGAGAACCCCATATCATGTTATTTTCAGGTGTAGAGTAAATGCATAGAATGCTGATATAGAGGAAAAGAATGTTATAAGAAGGCCGATAAATATCCGAAAAGAGAATCGTACCATAGAAACGAAAATGGAAGGGAATTTTAAAATTATAAAATGATTTTCTTTCATATATCCTTTAAATGATAGTATTGAAGAACGAATCTTTCTACTAATGAGTCTAGAGTTTCCTTCCAGACAATATTATAAAGCTCACTCCTGGAGATTTCTTGCTTATCCTTAATGTAAGATGTTTAATAAGTTAACGATCGTTTAAAGGCTTTTAAATCGTTTTGGAGAAGTTAATAAAAAGAAATTAGCAAGAATAATATTTATGTGCAATTGAAAATCAAGGATAGAACAGGATGAGGGTTTATAGTGTATTCCAATCAAATTAATACAAATCGAACCGGCTAGAAATCTGTGTGCAAATGGTGTGCAAATAAAAAAGGCAGTTAGTATATTTACAACTAACTGCCTGATTATCAAGTGGGCCCAGCTGGGGTCGAACCAGCAACCCCCTGATTATGAGTCAGGTGCTCTAACCGGCTGAGCTATGGGCCCGGACCGAGCGTTAAAAAATGATCCGGTGGATCATTTTAGCGAGGGGCCAGCTTGCAGGGGAGCCTGCATACTTAACTACCTCTGTTCATACAAAGAACGAATCGCCCTGCTTACAGCCGAGCGTTAAAAAATGATCCGGTGGATCATTTTAGCGAGGGGCCAGCCTGCAGGGGGACCTTGCGATCAGAAAATGTCCAGTGGACATTTTCCGCGAGGGGCCAGGAAGCGAAGCGAGCAGGGGGCGGAGCGTTAAAAAATGATCCGGTGGATCATTTTAGCGACGAGCCAGCCTGCAGGGGAGCCTTCCTGGATTAACCCGGATCGTTATGCCATCTCTATATAAAGAACTAAAATCTCGACCGAGCGTTAAAAAATGATCCTGTAAATCATTTTAACGACACACCATCCAGCAAATCGCCTACCAAATGCATCATTATTACCCCCTCTGACCTATTTCACATCTTCCCCGAATAATAATTTAATGCTCAAACCTCAACGCAAAAACTGAATTCCTATTCCTTGCTTTGAGCTTTCAGCTTTCTGTGACCGCCGAAGTATTAACGAAGGCGGTGACCTTTCACCTATTAAATAAAAGAACTTTTCATTGGTTAAAAATAAAATACAATTTAATACTCAACCAACTTGAAAATAGGATTGCAATGTTACATATTTGCACCCTAATACACAAGTCTGGCCCAACGTTTGCTATCCCCACGAGAAAACATACGGAATATCATCTTCGACCTGGGCGGTGTTATCGTAAATATTGATCCTGTCGTTACTTTCAGGGCATTTTCCGCTTTAAGCCATATGCCTGTGGAAGAAATCATGGAAATTTATTACAATACCGCGTTTTTCAGGCATTATGAATCCGGCAAGATCAGCGACCACGACTTCAGGAACGGGATACGCAACGTGTTGAAGATCAATTCTTCAGACGGCGAAATCGATGCGGCCTGGAACGCCCTGTTGCTGGAAATTCCTGTTGGTAAAATGGAAATGCTCCGGCTCGCCCGGAAAAAATTCAGGACCTTCCTCCTCAGCAATACCAATAGCATCCACCGGGTCAGGTTCGAGAAAGTCTTCGCCGGATTTTCGCCCGGAGAAAATATCCATACACTGTTTGAAAAAGTATATTATTCCTTCCAGATGGATATGCGAAAGCCCGAGCCCGGGATTTTTCTTGCCGTGCTTAGCGAAAACGACCTTGAACCCGAAGAAACTCTCCTCATTGACGATAATAAGGAAAATATTGAATCCGCAGCTTCGTTGGGAATGAAAACCTTGCTTGTAGAAATGAACCAGCCTGCAATTATAATTCCCGCCTGACCATGGAGGAAAACAAAGTTAAATTCAGGCGGAATGTTTTATTTTTCGCTTTCCTTTCGCTGACCCTGGTTACAACCACCATTGCAGGCGCTGAATGGATGACAGGCAAGGCGCTGATGTATTACAGCCCCACTCTTACGTTTACCGAGGTATTGAACGGCTTAAATTATTCAATTCCATTTCTTGGGATTCTTACTTTTCACGAGTTCGGTCACTACCTGACCGCCCGGTATTACCAGGTTAAGGTTACTCTTCCCACCTATGTTCCGTTCTGGCTGGGCTTTCTCGGCTTTCCTTTATCAATCGGGACATTCGGCGCATTTATAAGAATACTTGAGCCGGTCAGGTCCAGGAAGGAATATTTCGATATTGGAGTAGCCGGACCCCTGGCAGGATTCATCGTATCCTTATTTGTACTGTATTACGGGTTTACACACCTTCCTGATCCGAAACATATTTTCAGCATTCATCCCGAGTACGTGCAGTACGGACCCAATTATGCTGATTCTGTATATAAGGAGGAAGGATTGTTCAAGCTTGGCGACAACCTGGTTTTCCTCTTTTTCAAAAAATATGTCGCCCCGGATCCTGCGCTGGTACCCAATCCGTATGAAATTTATCATTACCCATTCCTGTTTGCCGGCTTCCTGGCTTTGTTTTTTACCGCATTGAATTTATTGCCCATGGGACAGCTCGACGGCGGCCATGTACTCTATGGACTGTTCGGGGCAAGGAACCACGAGAGGATCTCAGTTTCATTATTCCTGGTATTACTGTTTTTTGCCGGGATAGGTATTGTGAGTCCCTATCAGCCGGTAAAAGAATTAATATTCAGTGTTCCGCTTTATGCGGGCTTCCTGTACATCAGCCTGTATTCATTGAAAGTGGAGACGATCAGCAGGATCATGATTGCCGTAGGAATCCTGGCGTCACAGTTTATCCTGGTTACAATCATACCCGGTGCAAGGGGATATGAGGGCTGGCTGCTGATCGCATTGCTGATCGGGAGATTTCTGGGTGTTTACCATCCCCCGGTGCACGATGACCGGCCGCTGTCGCCCGACAGGAAGATCATTGGGTGGATCACGCTGATCATTTTTATTATTTCGTTTTCTCCGCGGCCATTTGTGTATAACTGATGTAGATTCATTTTTTAAAAAATGTCCAAAGTGCTATAAGATTAATTCGATCTCAATTAGATCAGAAAATAAATAAAGTGATGACATCCCCGGACCGGATACTGCGGGGAACGGCCTGAGCGTGATCCGGGGTCCCCCATCGCGAGTAATATCTCTTCCACCCCCTCTCGCTTCGTTTCCTGACCCATCGCTAAAAATGACAACCCTCCTTCTTTACACTCACATCTTCGCTAAAGCTACGACGTGCCCGGTCAACGGGCAGGCTGGACATTTTCTTAACGCCGTCCGGGTCCCCATCACGATTAATTGGTGGATTTCAACGGGGGACCCCGGCTCGGCGGCCGGGGATATATGCTAATAAATAAAATTGATTTCCAATATGGGGCAGAAATAATTAAATTGTTATTTAAGATTTTATTGAAATAAAATTTTATTTCATCAAAACAAATTCATTAAACTTATCTTTATGCGTTAAATAATATCCGGAATTGAAAAAAACAATTCATGAGGTTGTTCCACCGGAGATCGGATATGATGAAGAAGTTCTTCGAAAGCACATACTGAAAAAACATGGCATAGATGATTCTCCCTCGGCCATCCTGCAGCTCGTCAATCGCTCCATCGACGCAAGGCACTCCCCGGTCAGGATTAACATAGATGCGATTTTATATACCGACCAGGAGGCCGATTCCCCGATTACCTATTCCGGTTCATACCGTGATGTCCGTAATTCAGGAAGGGTGATCATCGTCGGTTCCGGGCCGGCGGGAATGTTCGCGGCCCTCAGGTTCCTGGAGCTGGGGATTAAACCTGTGATCCTGGAACGGGGCAAAAATGTCAGGGACAGGCGACGCGACATCGCCGCAATCAACAAGGAACATATCGTGAATCCCGATTCGAATTATTGTTTCGGGGAAGGAGGTGCCGGCACGTATTCCGACGGAAAACTTTATACCCGCAGTAAAAAAAGAGGGAATATCCGCAGGGTCCTGGAGATCCTGATCTTTCACAAGGCCAATCCTGCAATCCTGGTCGAATCCCACCCTCACATCGGTACCAATAAATTACCCGGCATCATTACAAATATCAGGAAAAGCATATTGGATGCGGGAGGGGAGTTCCATTTCAATACCCGTGCCGAAGGCCTCATCATCCGGGATGGAAAACTCCGGGGGGTTACCGATCAGCATGGAAACGAATTCACCGGGGAAGCGGTAATTTTAGCCACGGGACATTCCGCACGGGATATTTACTACCTCTTGCATGCGAGTGGCGTGATCCTTCAGCCCAAACCTTTCGCAATCGGCGCCAGGATCGAACATCCGCAGGCTTTGATCGACTCCATTCAATACCACTGTCCGTCGAGGGGTGAATACCTGCCGGCCGCGAGCTATAATGTCGCCGCCCAGGTCGAGTATAATAACCGGTCTAAGGGGGTGTTCTCATTCTGCATGTGTCCGGGGGGCTTTATTGTTCCTGCGGCAACTTCTCCGGGAGAAATCGTGGTGAATGGTATGTCTCCCTCCCGTAGGGATTCCAGGTACGCAAATTCCGGAATTGTCGTGGAAGTCGATGAAGATGATCATATCCCTTTCCGGAACTATGGAATCTTCTCCGGCCTTGAATTTCAGAAATCCATTGAACAAAGAGCCTCGAAGCTTGCCGGCGGGTCCCAGTCGGCCCCTGCCCAGCGGGTGATGGATTTCATCGACGGGAAAATTTCCACCTCCCTTCCCAGGACTTCTTACCAGCCGGGAGTTATATCGGTTCCTTTGTCGGAAATTTTTCCGGAACAGATCACTTACAGGATGAAAAAGGGGCTTGCAATTTTCGGAAAAAAACTGAAAGGATACCTTACCAACGAAGCCCAGCTCGTGGGGGTTGAAAGCAGGACATCATCTCCGGTAAGGATACCGCGTGATGAGGCGATGCTGGAACATATCGGGCTTCCCGGTCTGTTCCCAGCCGGCGAAGGCGCGGGGTATGCGGGTGGGATTGTGTCCGCTGCGATGGATGGGGAAAAAATTGCGGAGAAAATCGCGGCAAAATATTTTAATCTAAAATAGATATGCGTTTCATAAAGAGCTATCGTTCCAGGAACGGGCATTAAGGCCACCGATTATACCCTGAAACGAATTAGCCTGGCAATAGCTGAGCCGCAACTCATCGCGCTCCGTAATCCAATATCGGATATCATATATCGAATATCAAATATCTGATATCCAACAGAATTCCCCGGTATATGACCATATTCCCCTAAATAAAGTACTTTTGTAGCCGAACATCAGTATTTTTTAATGAGCGAAGAACACAAGTTTGATACCATCGAGCAGGCCATCCGGGAAGTCAAGGAAGGCAGGGTGGTGATTGTCGTGGATGATGAAAACCGCGAAAACGAAGGGGATTTCATATGCGCCGCCGAGTGCATAACCCCGGAAATCATCAATTTTATGGCAAGTCATGGAAGGGGGCTGATCTGTGTACCCATGGTGGAAGACCGCTGCGAGGAGTTGGGACTTGATTTGATGGTCGGCAATAATACCGCCCTTCATGGCACTCCGTTCACGGTCTCCGTCGACCTTATCGGAAGAGGAGTCACTACCGGTG
>DATDPY010000451.1:0-3858 GCA_035292565.1 Cyclobacteriaceae bacterium
AAGGTACCCCTGCCGCCCTACATCCACCGCGATACCATTGAGGAAGACACGCGCAGATATCAGACGATCTATTCCCGATCCGACGGCGCCGTCGCTTCCTCCACTGCCGGACTTCATTTCACCGGTGACACCCTGGAGAGCCTGGAAAAGTCGGGAATTAAACTTGGCTATGTCACATTGCATGTAGGTGCCGGAACATTCCTTCCCATAAAAGGAAAAAATGCGGTGGACCATGATATGCATTCTGAACAGATTATCCTATCGGGAAGCATCATTGATGAGCTGATAACACATCAGGGCCCGGTGATCGCAGGGGGGACAACGGTCATGCGTGCCCTGGAATCGGTTTACTGGTATGGTGTTAAGATCCTCTCCGGCAGCGATGAGTTTAATATCGGCAAGCTGGATCCCTACGACCATGATCCCAAAACCCTCCCTCCCGTTAAAGAATCCTATATCGCCGTCAGGGAAAAATTTTCCGGCCTGAACACTGATACGATTACCGGTGAAACTTCCATTTACATCCTGCCCGGCTACAATTTCAAAACCTGCAGCGGACTCCTCACCAATTTCCATCTTCCGGGATCAACACTGATCATGCTCGTCGCCGCCTTTGCCGGCAACGACTGGAAGAGGATATATACGGAGGCAATTATTAAAGATTATCGGTTCCTGAGTTATGGGGATACCTCCCTTATACTTCCGGATCCTGATTAGAAAGATCCGATCTTAAATTTTCTCCATCAAAAACTAAAATGACCTTATCCACGGCCTTGAGCCGGGAATTTCATTCTCATTATTATTTTGTGTTTCAAGAGGAGTTGGAGGAAGAAATCTCCTTTATAAAAAAAGCACCCTTGCGGGTGCCAGTCCCTCCATAGCCGCACACAAATTTATAATCACCTGTAAGACTCCCCGATCTCTGCCCTCCTGTTCAAAACCATGGCAGCTTATTTCAAAGTATTGAGAACAAATTAGGGACCAACGGGAAAAATGCTTAAATTACTTTGCAAATAGGTCCTGGACTTATTTAGCCGTCCAAATTCAGTATTATATTCCCGATTTGGGATAACGTAATTATTAATATTATGAGCAACAGTCCATTGAGCAGAACGAAAGGCAAAGTGGTTGGAGGTGTTTGCGGCGGCCTGGCAAAATCGATGGGTTATGACCCACTCTGGGTACGCCTTTTATTTGCCGTACTTCTGTTTTTTACCGGCGGGCTTATAATCATTGTATACGCAATTTTGTGGGCTGTAATGCCGGAAGAAACCTGACGTTTATCTTATTTTTTCGAGGAGGTCTGATAGGGCTTCAAATTGTTCCCTGGAATGTACGGGGAAGTTTGTGATCCTGATTCTTTGTTCGTTCATGCCGGCCTTCAAAGTATCCACAACAAATCCGGATATTAAAAGATCCTCGGAAACTTTCACGGATTTTCCAATATAATCAAGGACAATGGTCGTATGGGACCTTAATTTTTCCGCCTTTGCCACGTAGGCGAAAGATGCATTCTTGGATACGGCCTCTTTCAGGATTGCGGATTTATAGATGGTTTCATTGACAATATTTTTCATTCCCCGCTGATTCATGTCATCGATGACCTTCCTGCCAACATCGAGAAAAAAATAATCGGGGTTATTGTAAAATGTGCAGTGCCCGGCGTCGGAACATAACTTGTTTGCAGGAAACCTGCCTTCATATTTGAGCATAAAATCATTATAGAGCTTCCTTGATATAAACCAGATCACTTCGCCGAACGGCAGGCCAAACGAGGTATTGAAACCAAAAGAGAATGAATGCAATTCATCGAAATGGATGCTTTCGCCCGGAATGCCGGAGGAAATATCGGCATGGATAAATCCATGCGGGTCGTGGTGTTTTATTTTTTTTATAAAATCGGTCCCGAAATGCGAACCCGAATCAGCCTCGTTCAATACCACAAAAATGCAAGAGCCGTCAGGGACAGAGCCATACTCACCATTTTTTGCCGGGTAATGAACCGGGTGGTATTTACGGGTTTTAAGCATATCGATGAAGTCTTCTCCCGAATTTCCATGAACGGGGTGATATGATTTGTGGCCAAACCAGGCATCGGCCAGGAAGGACCTGAATTCGTATCCGGAGCTGAATATAACGGACTGAAAATGGTCGGGCAGACCCAGGAAATTCTTCAGGCTCGTGTAGAATCCCTGCATAATTTCGACCGATTGGGCTTTGGAGGGAATGGTGCCCCAAAGCAGTGAACGGGAGGTTTCCCTCATGTGAAAAGGATAAGTAAAATACGGAGGTGAGGGATTCAGGGTGAAAAAAATTTTTTTCCTCATCACATCTTCACAATTACGAAATTAAATTACACCGGGGATTTGAAAATGCCAATCTGAATATATATCTTTAAATTAACAGTTCTTTGAAACAGAACCAAAAGATATTACCCATCAGCGCCAGGATAATTATTGTCAAACTCAACATTATGACAATTCCGGGTGTAGTCCGACTATGGAAACCGGGCCTCAACCCGCTTCGGCGGGTCCCCACCCTGAAGTATTAACAATTACTTCAGGCGAAGCCATGAAGTAGTGGTATTACTTCAGGGTGGGGTTAACAGTGGATTGTTGAGATAGCCGGCAGCCCAAATCCTTTCAACGCGGGTTTGCAAAACCCCAGGCCTGGTGGGTTTTTTTTATTCATAAATCGAACATCGCACATCGAACATCAATTCCGATTGTGGCAATGGGGGGGCGTTATATGTGCGAGGTGGGATTTTCGATTTGCGATGTGCGATTTTAAAGAATTCCGAATACCCATGATTTGGAAATTAATAAAGCACCCTGAACCTTATCGTATGATCCACCTTTTTCAGGTCCCTGATCACCTGGGAATCGTATTCCTTGTCTACAGCCAGAATCGTATATCCGATCTTTTCATTGGTCTTGAGGTACTGGCCGAGCACGTTTATATTATGGCTGGCCAGCACCCGGTTGATGTCAGCGAGCACGCCCGGAACGTTATGATGGATATGAATTAGCCGGTGAGCGTCTTTGAAAGCCGGCAATTGGATCTCGGGGAAATTCACGCTGTTGGCCGTGCTCCCGGTATTGATATAGTCGATGATCTTGGAGGGGACGAAGGCGGCTATATTCCTCTGGGCCTCCAGGGTGGAGCCGCCGATATGAGGCGTTAATATCGTGTTGGGCAGATTGCGGAGTTCCGAAATAAATTCTTCATCATTTCGCTTTGGTTCATACGGATATACATCCAGGGCAGCGCCCGCCACTTTCCCGGTTTTCAGATTCCGGGCAAGAGATTTAAGATCGACAACATGGCCTCGGCTCAGATTCAGGAAAATAACGCCATCCTTCATGATCCCGAATTCCCTCTCCCCGATCAGGCCGTTGTTTTCCTTCCGGCCATCGACGTGCAGGGATACGATATCCGTAGTTTTAAGGAGGTCATCCAGGTCGTTGCATTTCATTGCATTGCCCAGGGAGAGCTTTTCGGTGATATCATAATAATGCACTTCCATACCCAGGGCTTCAGCCAGGACTGAAAGCTGGGAGCCGATGTTCCCATATCCGATAATCCCGAGGCGTTTACCTCTGATTTCGTAGCTTCCGGCAGCCGACTTATCCCATATGCCTCTGTGCATGCCGGATGACTTATCCGGGATTCTCCTGATCAGCATGATAATCTCCCCGATAGCCAGCTCCACCACCGAGCGGGTATTGCTGAACGGGGCATTGAATACCGCGATACCTTTATCGAGGCAGGCATCGAGGTCGATATGGTTCGTACCGATACAAAAAGCCCCGATTGCCATGAGCTTGTGCGCGTTCCCGATCACCCTGGCGGTAATCT
>DATDPY010000452.1:0-11527 GCA_035292565.1 Cyclobacteriaceae bacterium
AGGACTTTGCCGAATACTGTGCAGGATATTGTGAAACTTTTAAAAAGGAAACGGGAGTTGATCTTTACGCTATTGGATTGCAGAATGAACCCGAGTTCGTTGAACCATACAATTCATGCGTTTATAATCCCGAACAGATGCGCGAGGCATTACGGGCCGTGGGGGCCGAATTCAGGAAAAGAGGGATAACCACGAAAATTTATCTCCCCGAGGTGCTTCCGCAACAGCATCATGTCGATGAATTTTTCAATACCATCAACGACGACACGGAGACCAGGAACTACGCCGACATCTTCGCCATTCACAACTACGATGCCGACGGGATCAATGTGGGCGGAGCCGGGGCCAGGGAATGGGAAGAATTTTACAGGCTGGCCAATTCCGTTCACCCGGCTAAACAGCTCTGGATGACCGAGACCTCCGGCCATGCCAACAACTGGGAAGGGGCCATGCTTCTTGCTGCCAATATCTATAATGCCCTGTATTACGGCAACCTGAATGCCTGGTGCTGGTGGGCTTTTGCCGATAACAAGTCGTCCGAGGTATTCGGCATCCTGATCGACGGGAAGCCGACCGGGAGATACATAGCTTCGAAGCACTATTATAAATATGTGAGGCCGGGGGCAGTGAGGATCAAGGCAACAACAGGTGATCCGAATCTACTCGCCCTGGCATTCAGGGATTCCGGAGAGAATCCATGGGTGAGTATCCTGATCAACAAAGCCAAGGAAACAAAGGAAGTAAGATTGCCCTCCTTCCGTAAACTTGACCGGCCTGAGGTTTATCTTTCATCGGATTCCGTTTCCTGGGTTCTGCAGAGATTAAAACCGAAATTGACAGTCGGCATGCCCGCCTCAAGCATTGCTACGGTTGTTTGGAAAAATAAATGATATCGCATGAAAGACATCCCCGGCCGCAGAGATTAAAGCCCTGAAGTTATATCAATATATTTCATGGCCTGATTTAGCGACGGGCCAGCGAACGAAGTGAGCAAGGGGGTATGTGCAGTGAGCCGGGGGGTATGTGCAGTGAGCTGCGATCCTTCATTGATATTCACTGCAATTATATCCCGATTCTTTTGATTTGACGGATATGTCTCTCAGTATGGTGATAGAAGAATTTCAGCATATGATCGAGACGCATTTTGCCGGCAATGGGATGTTTATAAAATTCTTTTTTAAGAACATCTTCCGGAAGGCCGGCGATGAAATCGAGTAATTCCTTTCGCATAGCCTGCCAATCATTCATCATTAATCGCGGATCAAGATTTTTTCTTTCAACCCGTGCGATTGCAGGGGCTTTCAATCGGATCACCGGCTGCCGCATGGAGACGATCAAAGCCTGGTATCTGAGCCAGGTTAATATGCCAGCTGGTTTAAGCTGCGGCGAAAAGCTCCATTTTTTCCTCAGGTAATCCAGCGTCAGTTTTTCTGATAAGTAAATATGACGAATAACCTCCAGGGCCGACCACCTCCCCGGGCCAGGACTGGTATTCAGTTGATCAGAATTAAAATTGCCGATATAATCCCCTACCCATTCACGCTGGGTTTCGATACGACTGATCAGGGATTCTATGTTTTTATTAATTACCATGCTGGTTTTAACTTAAATTCAGAGGGAGTCGCAATCTGTTTCAGGGATATCCATATCGTGTGGCTCCAGGTTATTTTGATACAAATCCGCCATTCCTGAAGAATCCGTACATTTAATTACTTGTTCAAATATACGGATTCCTCCCTGCCATCCTCAAGGCCATGTAAGGCAGGCTTCCCTCTGGATTACACACATCTGCAGGACATCAGATCCAGCGGCCTGAGGACGTGCGTGTTTCAAAACTTATTGAACCGGGGTTTCAACTTTCTTCAGGTATTTATCCAGGAACGCCAGTACCTGACTGTATCCCCTCATCTCATTTTCCTTTTTTACAAAACCGTGGCCTTCATCCTCGAAGAGTACGTATTCCACTGGAACCCCGTTCGCCTTCACTGCTTCGACGATCTCATCCGATTCCACCTTCAGCACTCGTGGATCGTTGGCGCCCTGGAGGACCATGAGCGGCTTGATAATATTTTTCGAATGAAACAACGGCGAATAATTGTATAACATGATGGAATCTGCAGTTCCCGGATCACCCATTTCGGTATAAAGCGCGTCCTTGAACGAAGTCCACCAAGGTGGAATCGACCGGAGCGTTCTCAGCCAGTTGGATATCCCAAAAAGATCAACGCCGACCGCGAAAGCCTCAGGCTCATAAGTAAGAGCCGCCAGCGTCATGTAGCCGCCGTAAGACCCTCCCATGATCCCAATTTTTTCGGGGTCGATAATGCCCGTCGCATTCAGGAATTCCTTGCCGTAAACGCAATCCTTAAGGTCCGTATCGCCATGCGCTTTATCATCCATCTTGAAGAATGTTTTCCCGTAACCCGAACTGCCCCGGTTATTTACGGCGAGAATCGCATAGCCATGGTTGACCAGGTATTGAATGATCGACTGGTAACCAATCCTCGACTGTCCGCCCGGCCCGCCGTGCACCCATACCAGGGCAGGAACCTTGTTTTTTCCCGAAGCCTGCAAGGGCTGGTAGTATATGGCGGGGATCTCGAGTCCGTCGAACGATTTGTACCTGACCACTGAGGCTTCAACCAAATCGCCGGGATTTATCTCCGGGTTCAATGTACCGGTAAGTTTTTTAGTCTCCTTGTCCGAAAAATGATAAGTATATATATCGGATGGCTGTCTTGAACTTCCCACCGTGAATTTTACAAAGCTTTCGCTCTTCGGAATGGTAACGCTGCCGATATTCCCTCCTTCAAATGCCGGAAATTCGACATCGGCGCCTGAGGCAAGATCAATAACCCTGATTTCCGTTTTCCCATCGGCATTGATCCCGATCACCCTGTATTTTTCATTCCATGAATCGTAGGCATACCATACATCCCAGTCGGTGCCGAAAACTTTTTCCTTTGCACCGGATTGCATATTATACCTGGCCAGGTACGAGAATTCATTCTCTTCATCGGAAACAAAATACAGGTACTCGCCTGCATTATCGAAAAACTGGGGTGAATAGGTTGCGTCACCTTCATGCTGGCTGATATGGGTCATCTTCTTTGAGGCAAGCTCATACAGGTACATTTCATTGTTTGCCGTGGTAATGGATTTGATCAGGACCAGGTACTTTTTATCCTTCGACATGGCGGATACATCCAGGCCTTCCCGGTTTTCATAAACCATCCGGCTGGTCATGCCTCCGATCTCCATTTCATAGAGGTCGAAATATTGCTGGTCGCGTTTATTGGATACAAAGAAGAAACTCTTCTCGTCCCTTGCCCAGCCGCCGAATGACGATTTTGCGCCCGGCCAGGGAGTCAGGTCAACGGTGGCGCCATCGGTATTTCGAAGGAAAATGTGATCGATCTCGTTTCCCCCACTGTCGCTCTGGTAAAGAATCCGCTCATCTGTCGGGAAATACGATACACCCCAGATCGATTCTTTCTGGGAATGGCTTAACGCTACGGGCTCACCGCCGGTAAGGGGGAGAGCGTAAATATTGAAGATACCGGTCCGGTCGCTGGTGACCAGCAGGGATTTTTCATCCGGTGAAAACGAATCGCCCCCGATCCGTTCCGTCTTATAGAACTGTTCAATCGTGTACTGGTTAACTTCTTTTACCTTTTCCGCCTGGCAGGCAAACAGCAACGGCAATACGGCAAGTTTCAAAAAGATATTTTTCATGGTTGTTGTTTTTATTAGACTGGGAAAATTACGAAAATCTCCGGATTGGTCTTATGGGAGATTAAATTATTTTAAGTATGTTCCGGCATTCATGGGGAGGAAATTAGGGAGGTACGATTTGGTTACTGGTTACTTGTAACTGGTTACTGGTTAAATCCTTCTACTTGAAGAGCAGGATCATTGCCAACTGCCCTTTGCCAACTACTTACCCAGGAAACGAAGTGCGCAGCCGGGGAACATGAACCAGGGGGGCATCCTGCTCCAGCAGGAACCGGGCTTTTCGGAACGGAATAATAAAAATCCAAAGCCCTGTTGCGGATTGCCCAAATCATGTGCTCATGAATTATGAATAATTTGTTAAGTGTATCGAGTTCTTTTTGACCTGAGAGCTATGAGGACCCGATCAGGAACCCAATGGCAAGACCTCCTGCCGCTGCAAGGATAATACTTCCCGTTTTTTTCCACCATAGCCTTCTTCTTTCCTTCCTGACCTCTTGCCTGATGTTTTCAAGTTCTTCCTCGGCACCGGCAATTTTTATTTCAAGCTGATTCAGCGTGGCGATATCCTGCTCAAGCGAATTGATGATGGATCCGATCTTCCGCTGATATTCCTCCATCTGCGCATTGCTTACCTCGTTCGACCTGTTCAAAAGATCATTCACATTGGAATAGCTCTCCCCGAGGGAAGCCAGGAGGGTCTTCACCTGCTGCAGGTCAATTTCGCGGTCGGTAAGGCAGAGTAAATATCTTCGCTCAAGTTCCCTGATCTTTTCAACCATTGCCGGAGAGTATATGTAAGCCGAATCTTCAGCAATGAGCACACGGTCATTTCTTTTCACTTTCATCCGGAATGCTTCGTTCGACGCGTCCTGCTGCCCGAAGGTGATTTCCTGGGCAACGATATCCGGGTTGATGAATATCGTTAATAAGAAAATCGGATACTTGCAAATAGCCATCAATCCGACTGGTGAAGTTCTTCGATAAGCTGCTGTGCTCTTTCCTTTTCCTCCTCCACGGATTTCCTTGTATTCTCAATTCCGGCGAGGGCGGCCCTGATTTTATCTTTTTCCTGCGCCGTGATATGGCCGGCTTCCAGCAGGAGCCCCCTGAGTTGCGTACTCGACCGGTCAAGCTCGTCCGACACTCCGTTAATGAGCTCAATGGTGGTTTGAAGGTTGCCCGACACAAGCCTGGCAAGCTCATTCATCCGTTTCATTTCCAGAGCCAGGGTATCGATTTTCAATTCCACCTTGCTCACGCTTTTCCTGTTGCCGTTGTACATCAGCGCTATGATGAACAAGAGCATGAGGATCAATGCTACATAAATGGTTTGTTCCCTGGGAAATTTCATTACGGGTGCCTTTAGGAATAATGGCCAAAGCCTTGCATTGTGGCACAAGTTAAATAATTAATTTCATTCAATTAACTCCTTTCCATAAATTCCAAGCATCAAATCCCAAATTCCAAACCGTTATCATTAACGAAATATTTGTTTACTACAATTTCTTTTGAATTTCCAGATTGAAATTTGGAACTTGGAACCTGGAACCTGAAACCTGGAGCTTATCTGCGTTCCTCCCAAAGTTGATTTTTATTGTTTAATCTTTGATTATGAAGAAGCTTAAAACCATCGTGGTTGGCTGTGGCAACATGGGATCGTCCCATGCCCGATCGTACCACAAGCTTCCGGGCTTTGAACTGGCGGGTGTTGTTGACCGGAACGCGCAAAACCGCGAAAAACTTTCCATTGAACTCGGCGTAGATTCGTTCGATGATTTCGATATTGCCCTGACCAAACTGAGCCCCGATGTAGTATCGATATGCACCTACCCCGATACGCATGCTTCCCTGGCCATGAAAAGCCTGCATGCCGGGGCACACCTGTTCGTCGAGAAGCCGCTGGCCGTGACCGTAGCTGAAGCGGAAAAGATCGTGGACCTTGCCGGGAATTTAAAGAAAAAGATCACCGTTGGGTATATACTGCGGGTTCACCCTTCCTGGAAAAAGTTTATCGAACTTGCCCGGGACCTGGGATCTCCCCTGGTCATGCGGATGAACCTTAACCAGCAAAGTAGCGGCAAGACCTGGGAGACGCATCTGAAACTGATGAATTCGATGTCGCCGATAGTCGACTGCGGCGTGCATTATGTTGACGTAATGTGCCAGATGACCCGGTCGAAGCCGGTCAGGGTGAATGCCATCGGGGCGAGGCTTACGGACCAGGTGGCAAAGGAAATGTATAATTATGGACAGCTCCAGGTCACATTTGCCGACGGATCTGTTGGCTGGTATGAGGCGGGCTGGGGACCCATGATGAGCCAGGCGGCTTTTTTCGTCAAGGATGTAATCGGACCGAAGGGATCCGTAAGCATCATGGACCCCGCGCGGGAAACCGAATCCGACGATGTGAGTTCGCACACCAAAACCAATCGTCTGCTTTTTCACCACGCCGGCATAGATCCTGCCGGTAATTTTTTAATGGGCGATGAGATCATCGTCACCGAAGATGAGCCCGACCACCAGGGATTATGTGATCTCGAACAACAATTCCTGTATGACGCAATTGTAAACAACGCCGATCTTTCAGATCATCTGGAAGATGCCATCGCCAGCCTGCGGATCGTGCTCGCAGCCGATGAATCATTCCGGACCGGGAAACCAGTTGAACTGGCTGAAAAAATTAATCGGTAACTTTATCACCCGTAATCAACCTGGTAACTTATGGAATCCATGAATGATCTCCGTCTGGCAGTCCTGATCGACGCCGAAAATATCCCCCATGCAGCCATCAGGGAAATGCTGGAAGAGATCGCCAAGTATGGGACACCAACCTTTAAAAGGATTTATGCCGACTGGACAAATCCCCTGGTTGCCCGGTGGAAGCCGGTGCTGCTGGAGCATGCCATTACGCCGGTCCAGCAATACAGCTATACCACCGGCAAGAACTCCACAGATTCAGCCATGATCATCGATGCCATGGATATACTTTATTCGGGAAAGGTCGACGGCTTCTGCCTGATCACCAGCGACAGCGACTTTACACGGCTGGCAACCAGGCTCCGCGAAGCAGGAATGAAAGTGATCGGTATGGGAGAGCGAAAAACTCCCACACCCTTTAAAACCGCCTGCGACAAATTCATCTATATCGAGATCCTGAAGACCGGGGAAAGCCATTCCAGGAAACTGCCCGTTGTAAAAAGCAAAAAAGGAACCGGGAAACAGACAGAACCGGAAAATGCCACATTCACTTCCGACATTGTAAAACTATTTTATGACAGCATCAACGACCTTGCCGACGACGACGGCTGGGCATATCTTGGCGATCTGGGCAACCTGATCCTGAAAAAACAGCCCGATTTCGATCCCAGGAATTATGGGTACAGTAAGTTGGTTTCCATGGTCAGGAAAATGCGTTTCCTCGAGATCGATGAGCGCACCAGCGGCCAGACCAAAGGCAGACTTGTTTATGTGAAAATCAAATAAGAATTTATAACTTTCCAGAAGTTTAAAACTTATAGAAAGTTATATGCGCCTCGCCTTTCTACTATTCATTTCCATTTCAGTAAACGCGCAAAACCAGGACTCGCTCTGGATCCGCCGGAATTACCATAAAATTGAACGCTACATCCCCATGCGTGACGGGATAAGGCTTTTCACTTCGATTTATATTCCCAACGATCAGGGAGAAAAGCATCCGATCCTGATAACCCGTACACCCTATTCATGCGAGCCATACGGCGAAGATAAATTCAAGGCATTCTGGCATAGTTATCATAAATACTATATGAGGGAGAATTACATCTTAGTCATCCAGGATGTGCGGGGAAGATTCATGAGCGAAGGAAAATTTACCGATATCAAGCCATTTAATCCCGGGAAAATGGGAAAAGAAGCAGACGAGGCCTCCGATACCTATGACGCGATAGAATGGCTGTTGAAAAATATACCGAATCATAACGGCAGGGTAGGCGTGTTCGGCATTTCTTATCCCGGCTTTTATTCGACGATGGCTGCGGCAAGCAAACATCCGTCATTGGTTGCCGTCAGCCCCCAGGCCCCGGTCACTAACTGGTTCATCGGCGACGACTTTCATCATAACGGCGCCTTCTTTCTTATGGATGCCTTTGAATTTTATATAGGCAGGGGATTCGGGAGGATGCCGGCCAATCCGCATAAGGGTGAAGCAAAACCGTTTGATTACTATACCCATGATAATTACAAATTCTTTCTCGAGACCGGCCCGCTTCGGGAATTCATGAAGCTTTCGGGGGATACCATCGAATTCTGGAATAATGTATATGCGCACCCCGACTATGATGACTGGTGGAAAGCCCGCGATGCCCGGAATGCAACCGTGGATCTGAAGCCTGCCATGCTCTGGGTGGGAGGCGAATTCGATGCGGAAGATCACTGGGGAGCCTGGAACGCCTACCTGGCCGCTGAAAAAAATAATCCCGGCAAGGAATTCAATAAACTGGTCATGGGTCCATGGTACCACGGACAGTGGGGGAGCAACGACGGCACACACCTTGGGAATATCGGCTTCGGGTCGAATACGGCAGAATGGTACCAGCAGAATATAGAGATCCCCTTTTTCAATTATCATCTGAAAGGGAAAGGGGAGGTGAATTCCATCCCCGAGGCGACGATCTTCATTACCGGCATCAACCAGTGGAAGGAGTTCGACCAATGGCCGCCGAAGGGATCCGAATCGCAACCGATATATCTGCATCAAAACGGAAATCTGTCGTGGAGCCAGGCCGGGAATGATATGAAGTACACGGAATATTTGAGCGATCCTTCGAAACCGGTTCCTTACACGGAAGACGTTCACTTCAACCGGACCAGGACCTACATGACCGATGACCAGAGGTTTGCCAGCCGCCGACCGGACGTTATTGTTTTCAGGACGGACGTACTGGCTGAAAATGTTACTATTGCCGGCAACGTGGTTGCTGACCTTTTCACAAGTATATCGACAACCGATGCCGATTTCGTCGTCAAGTTTATCGATGAATTTCCCGATACCCTGTCGTATAATGAAATTGATATATATGCAGAGCGGGACCCCGAGGTGTCCTACCCCATGGGAGGCTATCAGATGCTGGTGCACGGCGAGATCTTCAGGGGCCGGTACCGCAATTCTTACGAGAAGCCCGAAGCCTTCGTTCCGGGAGAAATCACCCGGGTGAATTTCAAGGTTGGGGATATTGCCCATTGTTTCAGGAAAGGTCACAGGATCATGATCCAGATCCAGAGTTCATGGTTTCCCCTGGCCGACCGGAACCCGCAGCAGTTCGTCGACATCTATCATTGCAAAGAAAGCGATTTCATCAAGTCGGTCATTCGTATTCATCACGACCCCGAACATCCGAGCAGGATTTTGTTGCCGGTTTTGAAGTAGTTAAAGACGGTTGCTGGTTGCTGGATGCTCGTTTCTGGGTTACCAAAAAACAAGCAACATGCATCCGGCAACCAGTAACAAGAAAATAAACAACAAAGAAAGTACCATTAACTTTTGTTAGTTTCATTAATTTAAGAGACTGTAATCCTTTACAATCATGATCAATCGTCGCGACTGGATCAAAACAGCCGGAATGGCGGGGGCAACTGCTCTCCTCGGCGGGCTCAACAAGGTAAACGGAAGTCCGCTCCTTTCCGGAAAGTTCGGCGTCCGGGCAGAGGATGCCGGAATATCGAAACTGAGCTCCAATGAAAATCCTTACGGGCCTTCGGACGCCATTCTTGAGGCGATCAGGTCCGGCTTCGATAAAGCCTGCCGGTATCCCTGGGGTTATGCAGGAAAACTGGTGAGCGCAATTGCGGCCAGGGAACAGGTTGAGGCTAATCATATTGTACTTACAGGAGGTTCGATCGAAGGATTAAGAATAGCCGGGCTACTTTATGGAATGCATAAGGGGGAAATTGTGGCTGCCGATCCCACCTTCCTTGCCCTGATGTCCTATGCTGAACAAATCGGCGCCTATATCCACCGGGTCCCGCTCGATGATCAAATGGTCCATGACCTTCCGGCCATGGAAAGAAAAATCAACAAAAATACCGGGCTTGTGTTTATCTGTAACCCGAATAATCCCACGGGCACCCTGCTTCCCGCCGGCGCACTCAGAGATTTTTGTACATCCGTTTCCGGAAAGACGATGGTCTTTTGCGATGAAGCCTATTATGATTATATCCAGGAACCCGGTTACCCATCCATGACCGAGCTTGTGAAGAAAGGAATGAATGTGATCGTTTCACGAACCTTTTCGAAGGTATACGGCATGGCGGGATTGCGAATCGGTTACCTCATTGCCAAACCCGAAATTGCGGGTAAGCTCAGGGAACATGCCATGGCCGGGACCAATATCCTGGCGATGGAAGGCGCATTAAAGGCGCTGGAAGACCGTGAATTTTATTCTTTCAGTCTGCAGAAAAACGACGAGGCCCGGAAATACCTGTACAGCACTTTCGATCATATGAAATTGAAATACATCCCATCGCATGGCAATTTCGTATTTTTCCAGACGGGAATGAGTATCGGGGATTTCATGTCGAAAATGGAAGCCAAAGGTGTAATCGTAGGCCGGCCCTTCCCGCCTTATAACGACTGGTGCCGGATCAGTACAGGTACAATGGATAATATGAAGCATTTTGCCAGTACGCTGAAGGAGGTGGTTTAACCCTTACCGGGTAAATCTTCCTTTAAAGCCCAATCGCTCTCGATATCTCATAGATCCCGACATTAATCATCACCGTGTAGGAGGCATGTAATAATTATTGCCGTAAACACGATAATCCGGAAATTTTCAGCATGGAGATCACGGGCATCTGATCAGAAGGAATGATCATAAAAGAAACTTTCTTGAGATGCACCAGTACCTGCAAATGTTTCTCGGGTCTTTTCCCCAATAACTACTCGCCTAATGCCCCAGCAGGTCCGGTCAATTCGGTGTAAAATTTAGATCCTGGTCTGATCACCAGTACTGGTCTGACCAAGGTGGCTCGTCTGACCAGCAGGGTTGGTCTGACCAGCAGGGTTGGTCTGACCAGGGTGGCTCGTCTGACCAGCTGGGTTGGTCTGACCACCAGTACTGCTCTGGCTAATATATTGCTGTCAATTGCAATTGTTTGCCCGTCTATCCTTGTAAATCCTGGAAATTATTCCTAACATTCAGGTTAAAGTCTTTCAATCCTGGGCAAAAGAACTGCCATATTGCTGCTTTCGGTGTTCTCGCTGTATCATGTGGGATATTACCTGATTTATGCCTCCCTGAAGCAACAGAGGGATATTTTCTGGGAAAGCAAGCTGGAAAACAATGATCTCTCCGGAACCGAGATATTTCAACATTCCCTGCCGATCACGTTTCCTTATCAGCCCAACCAGGAGGACCTCCTGAACCTGAAACTCGAACATCAGGCCGACGGTCAGGTGTACCGAGTATTAAAATACCGTTACGAAAAAGATACCCTCCATCTGACTTACATTAAAGATATAAAGGAAGAAGGGCTAAACAGATCATTCTCCGACTGGGCCCTTACCTTCTCCCAGAAACCTTCCGCCGGTAAAGACGGGACGAAGCAATTGCCTGCATTTGAAAAAAATTACCTCCCCTGCTTTGAATGTTTCTGCCTGCAAACTCCATACTGCATTACTCTTCCGTTACATCCTGTATACTTCGGGTCATTGCTGACCCCGGATTTGGAAGTTCCCGTGCCCCCGCCCTGGCATAATCAATCCTGATTTTCTCAGTTCCGTTTCCCTCAGTCACTTCATCGCATGTTTCCATTTTCC
>DATDPY010000453.1:0-9707 GCA_035292565.1 Cyclobacteriaceae bacterium
CGCTTTCGCTCTCCTCGCCGTTTGCCTGCCTATCCCGCCGAATCCAACCACTCCCATGGTCATATCTTTCATTTCAAGAATTCCGCTTTCTCCCGACCATTTCCCGTTGATCATATTTTTTGACTGGTTGGCGATTTTTCGCGTTAACGAAAATAATAATCCGATAACATGTTCCCCGATAGCCGGTGCATAACAGCCCTTAGCGTTGGTCAGGATTACATTTCCATTTACAAGCTCATCATAAAGATAATGCTCTACACCGGCAGACGAACTTTGCACCCATTTAAGGTTTTTCGCCTTTATAAAATCACTCCTCCCGATATGACCTAACCATACATTCGATTCTTCGAGGGCATCTTCGTACCGGGATCCGGAAAGATCTGCGGTAATGGTTATTTGATCGGAGATTTTCATGATTTCGTTCCTGGCTTTTTCCCCGATATCTCCCCTTAGATAAATATTAAGGGGAAGCCTTGGCAACTCGTCTTTCATTTCCGATGGAGTAATGCTCTTTATGCCCATACCGGTTAAAGGCACGACCGACAGCAGGGCGCTATTCACAACGGCACCCCTGATAAATGATCTGCGGGATTGATTTTTCATAAGATTATTTTTAAATGATAGTAATCAAAGGTTCCTGTATCTTGACAAGAGTCCCGAAGGGCTCGGTCTGAATTCCATTCTGATCAATCAATTTAATAAATTCATCTTTGTTGACGGGATCCACCGCTACCAGCAGCCCTCCGCTGGTTTGGGGATCACATAAGATAGCTTTCCGGAAATCATTCATGGCGCTTACCTTAAAGCCATAACTTTCGTAATTCCGGATTGTTCCGCCCGGGATAGAATGGAGCCCGATGTAATTTTCTGTCATTTCGAATTTTGGAATTTTATCGGGTTGGATGATTGCCGAAATACCGCTCCCTTCGCACATCTCGATCAGATGCCCCAGCAATCCAAAGCCCGTGACATCGGTCATTGCTTTTACGGAATTCATCCTTCCGAATTTCTCACCGATATCATTCGGCTTAAGCATTGTATCCGTAACCAGTTTCAAGTGTTCCGATTTCAGAAAACCTTTTTTGTGTGCAGTGGTAAGGATCCCGATGCCGAGGGGTTTTGTCAGAAATAATTCACAGCCGGGAGTGGCCGTATTGTTTTTACGAATATTTTTTATTTCCACTATCCCCGTTACTGCCAATCCGAATATGGGCTCCGGTGTATCAATGCTGTGCCCGCCTGCCAGGGAGATCCCGGCATTTTTGCATGCATATCGTGCTCCTTCTACAACTTTAGCGGCCGTCTCGGCGGGAAGTTTATCCACAGGCCATCCCAGGATTGAAATGGCCATCAGGGGCTTTCCTCCCATGGCATAAATATCGCTGATCGCATTTACGGACGCGATGGCCCCAAAATCGAATGGATCATCCACAATGGGCATGAAAAAATCAGTTGTACTCAAAATCGCCATTTCATTATTAATAGCATAGGCTGCAGCATCATCCCTCGTCTCGTTTCCGACAAGGAGCTTAGGATCGATGGATGCATTTTCCCACGATCGCAGGATTTTTTCCAGAACAGTTGGTGAAATTTTGCACCCGCATCCGGCACCATGCGAGTAAGACGTGAGCTTTATATCATGCATATTTGGAAATCTCCTTTACCCTATTCATGATTAACCCGGCATTCCATTTTGCGTCTGCCGAACCGGATTTAACTTCAATGATCTTTCCTTCTTTATATTTGCCGAGACTGAATTCATATAGACCATCATAATAATTCAACAACTGATCAACCGCTTCCGCTAAGTTATTGCCGTTAATCAATTGAAGCACATTTTTTGTCCGGTCGCCCCCGTATCTTTTTTCTATTATTTTTACACAAGCTGCTAAACTTTCACCGGGGTAATTTCCATATTCTTTTACAATCCTGTCTACTCGTAAATTCCTCGGCATATCTATTCTGATAACGAGCGACCTGTTCATTTTGTCCCATAGGGTATTTGGTAAATAGACCTTCCCCACGTTCAAACTTTCGCCTTCAATCCAGATTGGCCGCGAATTATCCATATTGATAAACCGGAAATGTATATCATTCTGGAATTGCATGGTAGTAGGCTGGGGATCCATTCCGATGGAACCGAAAGCGGACCCCCTGTGATTGGCAAGAAATTCAAGGTCAATCACCTGTTCCCCCCGTTTTTCAAGTTCCTTTAGAATTTCCGTTTTACCGCTGCCCGTGGCCCCGTGAATGACAACAAGGTTATCCAGGTTTTCAAAATCTGAAAAAAGTTGTTTCCGGTAAGCCTTATATCCTCCGCGCAATACAAGACATTCCAGGCCGGTGCTTTCGAACAACTCAGCCATTTTTTCACTTCGCATGCCTCCTCTCCAGCAATGCACCATTAATTTACCTTTTAACGCTGTTTGTTCGGCATGCTTCACAAGAGCATGCATTTTAGGCCGAACGATCTCTTGGCCTCTTGTAATCGCCATTTCCCTTCCCGAATTTGTATAAAGAATCCCGATTTCTGCTCTTTCCTCATCGTCAAATAAAGGGATGTTAATGGCAGGGCTGATATGACCATGACTGTATTCACCCGGGGACCTGACATCAACTACCGGAATGGAGTTCAATCCTTTGCTCAATTCTTCCGGTTCAATATATTTCATTTCCGAGGAGATCTTAATACCAGGATCATGGCTTGAACGTAATTATAATGTTTCATCATTCCCAACCGGCTGGTTACCGTCACATGAATCGTCCGGCACCCCGCAACATTAAAGTTCCTCGCACGGCAAACTAACCCCGAATTCATTCTTCATACAAGCAATCATTACAGGGTTGGCTGAATCGATAAAAACTTTTTTCAACATCTATTAAATTTCAATCTCGATCATGTTCCGGAAAATATCATCCATTGTTTCAGGCTTGCGGATCAGCCTGGCTTCCCCGTTAATCACAAGGACTTCCGCAGGTCTTCTCCTTGAATTATAATTGCTCGACATTGCGAATCCGTACGCCCCCGCATTTTTAATCGCGAGTATATCGCCTTCCCTGACTTCATTCAGCTTACGGTCTGCGCCCAGGGTATCGGTTTCACATATATAGCCAACAATGGAATAAATTCTCTTCGTCCCATGAGGGTTTGAAATATTCAAGATCTCGTGGTATGCGTTATACATCATCGGCCTTATCAGGTGATTCATTCCGGAATTGACGCCGACAAACACGGTTGCAGGGGTAGTCTTGATTACATTGGCCCTCACCAGAAGCAACCCGGATTCGCTCACCAGGAATTTTCCGGGTTCGAACCAGATCGCCAGATCCCGGCCGTAATCCTTGCAGAAGTTCTTAAAAGCTTTACCCAGTTTTTTCCCCAGGGCTGAAATGTCGGTGGTCACATCTCCTTCCCGGTATGAAACCTTGAAGCCGCTCCCGTAATCGATGAATTCCAGATCTTTGAATTCGCGTGCTATGTCGAACGAAATGTTGGCCATTTGGATAAAGGCGTCCGGATCGAGGATATCCGATCCGGTATGCATATGGATCCCGCTGATCCGGAGATTATTGGCCTTCACGATTCTGTGGACATGGCGAATCTGCATCACGGAAATCCCGAATTTCGAATCGATATGCCCGGTAGAAATATTTACATTCCCGCCGGCCATGATGTGCGGATTTATTCTTATGCTAACAGGTATGGAATCATGATATTCATGGCCAAACTGTTCCAGGATAGATATATTGTCGATATTAATCCTGACGCCAAGCCTGACCCCTTCTTTTACCTCGTCAAATGAAACACTGTTGGGAGTATACAAGATATCCTGTGGGTCAATACCAGCTTTTATTCCCAAATGCACCTCCTCGATGGCGACTACATCAAGGCCGGTGCCCAGTTTCTTCATCAGCTTAAGAATGGAAATATTCGACAACGATTTCACCGCAAATTTTATCCGCAAGTTCAACCCTTCAAAAGCGTGCTTCATCTTATCCACCTGCGATGCGATTATCGACGCGTCATACAGATACAAGGGACTGCCGAATTTCCCGCAAATGTCAACCAGATCGAGGCCCTGGACTAAATATTTGTTATTCTTAAGCTCCATGAATAGACAATTGTTGATCAAAGATATGATTTACCCTGCTGAAATTAAAAATACAGCCAATGATCCGGCATCAATTCGATAACCTTGCTATAAAAAGTACTAAATCGTAGCGCCTGTTAAAAAAGGTTAAAAGCCGATCGCAAAATTCCCGTATTTGTAATTTTACTTCATGAGCAGATCCACCATTCGCCTGATCGTTTTCCTGATGGCAGTTGCCATGGTAGGCCTGATCAGCCTGCAGTTCTATTGGATCAGCAACACCATCAAAATAAACGATAAAAAATTCCGGCAGAATATTTATGATGCCCTTGGCGAGGTAGTTGCAAGGCTGGAACGACAGGAAATTTACACCTATGCGGCCGGGAGGTTCGACACGATCCGCGAGGAACATGGGGTTTTTATTTCAGGAAATTTTGATTCCATGATCAGCCTTGCGCCCAGGATCGGTGGAGTATTGGCGAGATCTTCGCAAAAGGCAGGTTCTAATAACGGTTCGCAAAACCTGGTTGTCGAAGATTCGGTTGTAATGGGAAATCAGAAAATTATTGTTTCTTATGAAATTGTCGGTAACCCTGAACCAGGTCATTATGACGGTCTCAACCAGTACTTCAATCCCTGGCCTTTTGGTTTCTGGGATTCCTTGACTGAATTCCAGTCCGATCTCGATAACCGTTTTAAGCGGATGGCCAGAAGGTCACAGATGATTTCATCAATCCTTAATCAGATCTATTCGGAATACAGGGAGCCCGTTTATCGTATCCGGTATAATGAAATCGGGCATTTGATCAGAACAGCTCTGGAAGGCCGCGGAATTGATCTCGATTTTAAATACGGTATTGTCGATAAAGGCATAAACCGCATCATCCTGAGCAATCTGAATGGGGGAAACGGAAGAAATTTTGTTGAATCGGGATTTTCGGTCAAATTATTTCCAAACGATCTTTTCCCCTCATCCCAATACCTTACCGTTATATTTCCTTCCAAAACTGGATTTATACTTGAACAGATCTGGTTTACACTTCTTTCATCAATTCTGCTGGTATTGTTGATCGTATTCTCTTTCTACTATGCGATCACGGTCATTATCCGTCAGAAAAAGCTATCGGATATCAAGAATGACTTTATCAACAATATGACACATGAATTCAAGACTCCGATAGCCACGGTATCTCTGGCTTGTGAAGCGCTACAGGATGAGGCGATAGCTAAAAATGAAAATTTCCGCCAGCGTTATATCGGGATCATAAGAAATGAAAACCAGAGACTCGGACACCAGGTTGAAAAAGTATTGCAGATGGCCACCCTGGATAAGGAGAAATTTAATCTTAAGCTCGAAAAAACCGATGTCCATGAGATCATCGATAACGTTCTGGATAATATAAAGATCACCGTTGAAAAAAGGGGCGGGGCCATCAGGAAATTTTTTAATGCAACTGAGCATATCCTGATTACAGACCAGGTGCACCTCGCCAATATCTTGAACAACCTCTGCGATAATGCGAATAAATACTCATCCGAAAAGCCGGAAATTACCGTTGAGACATTCAACACCGGCAACCAGCTGCGAATCAGGGTAACGGATAAGGGGATCGGCATGTCGAAAGATGTTTTAAATAAAATTTTCGAAAAATTCTACCGGGTTCCTACGGGAAATATTCATGATGTTAAGGGTTTTGGATTGGGGCTGGCCTATGTCAAAACCATGTCGGAAGCGCTGGGTGCGGGAGTCGGGGTTTTCAGCCAGCCGGGAAAAGGAAGTACATTTGAATTATCATTTCCGGTAAAAAATGAACAGAATACTGCTGGTTGAGGATGACCCTAACCTGGGCCAGGTCCTTGCCGAATACCTTCAACTGAAGGGATTTGAACCCGTATTATGCGGGGATGGAGAAGAGGGCCTGTCCATGTATAAATCCCGCACCTTCGAATTATGCCTCCTGGATATCATGATGCCCAAAAAAGACGGCTTCACCCTTGCCCGGGAGATTCGTTCAGTGGACAAAAAGATCCCGATAATTTTCCTTACAGCTAAAACCCTTAAGGAAGATACCATTGAAGGATTTAAAATCGGCGCAGATGATTATATTACCAAACCCTTCAGCATGGAAGAACTTCTGTTGCGGATCAATGCCGTGCTTCGCAGGTATTCCCCTGCCCGTTCCGACAAGGATAATGTTTTTAAAATAGGAAAATTAATTTTTGATTTTAATAACCAAACGCTTAAATCAGAAACCGGAGAGATCAGGCTGACAACCAAGGAAGCAAACCTTCTCAGGCTTCTTTGCCAGAACAAAAATCTTACACTGAACCGCAGCGCCGCCCTGAAAATGATCTGGGGCGATGACAGCTATTTCAATGCAAGAAGCATGGATGTTTACATCGCCAAACTCCGCAAGTACCTGAAAAATGATGATCACCTGAATATTCTCACAATTCACGGCGAAGGATTTAAATTGATCGAAAGAGCCTGAACCCGGAACAAATCCCTGGCATATCATTTCGCAGGTTTCGGAAAATCATCGGCCGGTTCCTTTGGCGGTGCTTTTAATGCCGCTCCAACGGGTAGACAGTGAATTTCTTTTTTAACGGGAATTAATGATTTTAATGACTATCCGATTATCTTTATATGGAATTTTTTTGGTTATGATCAAACTCATACCGCTCATCAGCGTGTCCAGGGGAAAGGTCGTCCGTCTGGCCGGGGGAGATTATTTAAGGGAGAAAATTTATGAGGACAGTCCTATCGATTTTGCCCGGATCTTTGAGGATATAGGAATTGAAATGGTCCACCTTGTTGACCTCGAGGGGGCGGTAAATGGGAAACCGGTTGCCCTTCCCGTTATCGAAGCCATAGCCGGGCATACCAACCTCAAGATCGCATTCGCCGGTGGATTGAGAACTACCGGGGATATTCTGAAAGTCTGGGAAGCCGGTGCTTCTTTTATTTCTGTTGCCAGTGTTCCCGTAAAAGACAAGGAATTGTTTACCCAATGGCTTTTTTCTTACGGCCGCGAAAAAGTAACACTTTCCGCAGATGAGATTAATGGAAAAGTGGTGATCAGCGGCTGGCAGAAACAAACGGATATCGACCTTTTCAGTCATATTGAATATTTTTATTCCCGCAGCCTGAAATTCGTAAAAGTCACAGATGTTTCGAGAGATGGCACCATGGTCGGCCCTAATTTCGAATTATATGGAAAATTGGTCAGCCAATTTCCTGATGCATGCATCGTAGCGGCAGGGGGTGTGCGTTCAGCCGATGATATTCAGATGCTTCAGGATCTGGGTGTATATGGGGTAATTTTCGGAAAAGCCTTCTATGAAGGAAAAATAAATTTATCGGACCTTAAGCATTTCCTCGCCTGATCCTGAACTCCTTTCGCATATCCAAATCAACCAAATCCCGACCTTACTTGATCGTTTTATTCGTAACCTTATAGATCATGTGGATTATAAGGTTCACGGAATTCAACGAAGACGGACTATCCTTTTCTTCGGCATCAATATTCCTTTCAAAATGGAATGCCTCCGAAAAAGCGATAGGTCCTGAATTCAACGTCGTACTGTCCGATGTTTGATCCCCGGTACCCGGTAAATTCTGGGTATACAATTCATACTGTTTAGGAACCAGGTTCCCGGCATTGGCGAGGACAAAGATCAGGCTGAATGTGATGAAAATTTTAAATAGTCTAAAAAACATTGTTGTTGTGGATTAACTAAGGTAAAAACGGCCCCGATAATAAAATGTTTCAATTATTCAAAGATTATTAAAATTTCCGAATATAGCATCTGAATTCCAGATTGGTTTGCTATGCTTGATTTCAGAGATATTGTAAAAGTTACAGGGGGAATAGTGCTGCAACAGGAAAATAGTGACCCGGTAAGCTTCCTGGTCACTGACAGCCGTAAAGCAGTATATAATCCATCATCACTTTTCTTTGCCATAAGGGGGCGGTACCACGATGGCCATGATTTCATACCTGCCCTGTATAACAGCGGTATCCGTCAGTTCATTGTCGAAAATAATTCTCTGGATTTCAAATCATTTCCCGGATCCAATTTCATTTATGTGCCGGATTCAATTCACGCTCTCCAGAAAATCACCCTTTTTCACAGAAGCCGGCACAAACTGAAAATTATTGGAATAACCGGCAGCAACGGGAAGACGATCGTAAAGGAATGGCTGAGTCAAATCTTATCATGGAAATACAATGTTGTAAAATCACCCAAGAGCTTTAATTCGCAGATAGGGGTCCCTCTTTCTGTTTGGCAGATAAACGAAAACCATGAATATGGCATCTTTGAAGCCGGGATTTCGAAGGCTAAAGAAATGGAATACCTGGAGAAGGTCCTCCGTCCGGGCATGGGTATCTTTACCAATATCGGCACAGCTCATGATGAGGGATTTGAATCCACCCGTCAGAAAATTTTGGAGAAATTAAAATTGTTCAGGTCTTCAGAGCTCCTCATTATTTGTTCTGACCAAAGCGAAGTGCATTCCCTCGCAAAGCAGGAACTTCCGGACACCAGGCTCCTGACCTGGGGATATAACAACAACTCTGACATCCGTGTTGCCCTCCAATCCGATATGGCAGGTCGTACCCGGATCCAATGCAGATATAATAAGCGGGACCATCAGTTTTTATTTCCCTATTCCGACAAGGCTTCGATTGAAAATATTATGCACTGCATCGCATTGCTGCTTTTCCTTGGTTGGGAGGAATCCCTGATCCAGGAAGGAATTAACGGATTATCAAAGGTATCCATGCGGCTGGAACTTAAAAAGGGTATAAATGATTGTTACATTATTGACGACACTTACAATAATGACCTTGTAAGCCTTGAAATCGGACTGAATTTTATGGCCAACCAGGGAAACAAAAATAACAAGACCCTAATTTTATCGGACATCCTTCAATCTGGCCTTAATCATAAAATACTGTATCAAAAGACTGCCCAGTTGATCGACCAATACGGTGTGGGGAAAACGATTGGCATAGGTACATCGGTGGGTTACCTCGGGGATCTGATAAAAGGAAGCTTTAAATCCTACCCGGATGTATCGCTTTTTCTGAAGGAGTTTTCGCCCGATACCTTTAAAAATGAAATTATCCTGGTTAAGGGGGCAAGGCCCTATGCTCTTGAAAAGATCGTCACTGCATTCCAGGAAAAAATTCACGGTACTGTCCTCGAAATAGACCTCGATGCCGTGATCCATAACTTCAATTATTTCCGTGCCAGACTCAGACCAGGTGTTAAGATCATGATCATGGTGAAAGCGCTTGCCTATGGGAACGGCATGCTCGAAATCGCAAACTTAATGCAGTACCATCTCGCCGATTACCTGGGGGTTGCCTTCGCAGATGAAGGCGTATTTCTCCGAAAAAACGGAATCGGAATCCCGGTAATGGTTATGAATCCCACCCCTGACAGTTTTGAGAAACTTATTGAATTCAGGCTGGAGCCTGAGATATACAGCATCAACCTCCTCCACCAATTGATCCCATTCGTGGAAAAGAATAACCAGGTAATCAATATTCACCTGAAACTGGATACCGGAATGCACAGGCTTGGCATCGGTCCGGAAACCGCTGA
>DATDPY010000454.1:0-8828 GCA_035292565.1 Cyclobacteriaceae bacterium
GGCAAGAGGTTCCCCAAGCCGCATCAGGAAATTCCCTTCCAGCATCGACTTCTCGATTTTTTCGATGCGCTTGTTCTTTTTCTTTGTAAGCCGGTTCCTTTTTTTCGGGTTTGAAGCGGCAAGTTCTATTTTACGGCCAAATTCATTATCGACAGAATCCCGTTTGATCTCAAGTTTTCTGGTATCGTATGTTTTCAGTCCCCACTGGTAAAAATATATATAAGGTGAAACCTGAATAAGCGGGATTCTTTTATTGGATTTTTGCCTGAATAATTCCGATAATTCTTCGGAAGAAGTTTGCTTATTGCCTTTTATTTTTTGCTGATAAATCAGATATTGACCCTGTTTCAGATATTGCGTGCCCAGGCATCCGGAGAGGAATGCCATACTGAAAAGCATTATGAGTGATTTGAAGATCTTCAAGAACTAATGATTTCTAAAAGGGAAATTAAGCTCATCAGGTCGTTACGTTCGTTAAAATACCGGCGGGAGACAGGGCTCTTCCTGGTTGAAGGTGAAAAAAGCCTTGTTGAGGTGCTATCCTCTCCGTGGAAAACGGAACTGGTCGTTGTAACTTCTTCATTTCTTGATAAATACCCCCGCTTCAAAAATACGGCTAAATCAAGGATAATTGAAACAGACCCGGAAATATTAAGGAGTGCCGGTTCTCTTGCATCCAATGAATCGGGATTGGCTATTGTGGCGATGCCGAAGAAAAAAGAATTCGTGGAAGCGAGCGGAAAACTAACCATTGCCGGTGATGGCATCCGGGATCCCGGAAATCTAGGGACGCTGATCAGGGTTGCCGACTGGTATGGGATCGGGGAAATTCTCTTGTCAAAAGAATCTGCAGATGTCTATAACTCCAAGGTTATCCAGGCCAGCATGGGATCTTTTATCCGGGTCGGCGTATTTTATGAGGACCTTGAGGAAATATTCAAAAGGAAAAAAATACCCCTTATCGGAACCTTCCCTGAAGGTGAATCCATATATTCCTGTTCCCTGCCGGATGAAGGATATATATTATTCGGAAATGAATCGCAGGGTATCGGGGATACGCTTGCCCGGTATGTCGATCAGCATATTGCCATCCCGAGATTTGGGGAAGCCGAATCGTTGAATGTGGCGGTATCTGCCGCAGTAGTCCTCGATAATTTTATGAGAAGAAAAGTTAGTTAGAAATTCCAAGTTCCAAGTTTATCCTAGAAGAATGACCTGTCCCGGCTGGCTTCTTCAGACATCCGTTCCGATTCTTCCTTTCCGAGGTAGCGGTCGATCAGGAAATGTCCGGCATACAGCAGCGGGATCAGGACAATTGCCATGAGGACCTTATAAACATAGTTGATGATGCCAATGGCGATTACCTGGGCCAGGCTTAAGTTCCCGAAAAGATAAAAGGCAATGATCAGCACCAGGAAGCTGTCGACAAATTGAGAAACCATGGTTGAGCCGGTTGCCCTGAACCAGATCTTTTTCGGCCCTGTAAGGAATTTCAATCGCTGAAAAATAAAAACATCGAGGAGCTGGCCTATCAGAAAGGCAGTGATCGAGCCGATGATGATGCCCATACCCTGCCGGAAAATATTGGTGAATGCAAAATTAATATTGTAATGGCTCCCATCGGGTGCTATCTCGTTTACTTTCAACCATAAAGGAGCAGGGGGGAGGCTGGTTACAAAATAGATAATGAAGAAAATATACATGATAAAGCCTGCGGTCAGGAAACTGATCTTCTTCACCCCCTTTTTCCCGAAATATTCATTGATGATGTCTGTGGTGATAAACACAACGGGCCAAATGATGACCCCGGCAGTCAGGTTAAGATCCAGGGGTTCGCTGAAAAAGAATTTCAGCCCGGCGGGAGCAAGGCCCAGGGTCGATTCCAGGGAAAAGATTTTTACGCCGATCATTTCGGCAATGATGGCGTTGGTGAGAAAAATGCCGCTGAGGATAATGAACAGATTTGTCTTTTTATCCTTAATTAACGGGCTGTTCATGCTCATTACCTGTTATTTTTTCGAGATCGTAGGAATCGCCTTCGATGGCCAGGCCGGTATTTGGAAAAATACTGCAGGCTTCCTGAAGAAGTATATCGAGTTCGCGGTATCTTACCGAGTAATGACCGATCAGCAGTTTGCCGGCATTCGATTTTTTTGCGATCAGGGCGGCCTCTCTGGCGGTTGAATGATAGGTTTCCGCGGCCCTTTCTTTCATATCATCTCCAAAGGTAGCTTCGTGGTAAAGCAGGTCAACTTCCCTGACCGTTTCAATGATCGATTCATTATATCGCGTATCCGAACAATAGGCGTAGGAATATGTTTTCCTCGGGGGCAGGGTATATTCCGAATTCAGATAAATTACCTCTCCATTCTCGTTCAATATATCGAGGCCTTCTTTGAGCCTGGCAATTTCCTTAACCGGCAGGTTCTTCGGGATCTTTTCCGGTATGACCTTCCTTTTGCCCGGTTTTTCACGAAACAGGAATCCGGTGCAGAAAATGCTGTGATCAAGAGGAAATTTATTAACTTCAATTTCCTTGTTTTCATAAAGCAGGTCATGTTCCATCATATCGGTAAACAGGTAATTGACAGGAAAGTTGAGCCGGGTGTCGGAATACCTGAGCTGAATGTCAATGATTTCCTGCAAAGGGGCGGGGCAATAAATATTCAATGGTTTTGATCTCCCGAACAGATGCATCGTTGAGAGCAGGCCCACCAGGCCAAAAAAGTGATCTCCATGCAGATGACTGATGAAAACATGATCAATCTTGTTTATTTTGACCCCGGATTTACCCAGACGAAGTTGTGTCCCTTCCCCGCAGTCGATCAGGAAGGTCTGGCTGCCAGCCTGAAGGACCTGGGATGTTTGATTTCGATTAAAGGCGGGAGCGGCTGAATTGGCTCCAAGTATTTTCAGAATGAATGTCAACTTTCGGGTTCCTTATCCTCCTGCCCGTTCTCATTATCAGTCGCCGCATCCTGGACAGCTTCAATGGCTTCTTCAACAGACGCAGCGATATTTAGCACGGAATCCAACTGGGAAATCCTGATAAGTTTCAGAACATGGTCGTTCACTGAGGCTAAAATGAAGAATCCTGTTTCATCGTTAAAAACCCTGTTGCCCACAAGTATGGCGCTGAGCCCTGAAGAATCAGTATATTTTACCTCTGAAAGATCAAGGATTACATTTTCGATACCTTCAGCATTCAGTGTGACCAGTTCGGACTTCAGCTGCGGGGCAAGGACTGAATCAAGCTTTTCTTCATGCAGCCGGATTACACAATATTTATCCTGTTTATCGACCGAATATTTCATGACCGGTGTTGTGGAAATTTAAGATAACAAGGTAAGAATATTTTTATTAATTCTGTCCAAAATATTGGCATAATCAGTTTTAATGAACCGTTCGCCGGTAAAGTTCTCATAAAGCTCAATATATCTGTCAGTAATGGAATTAACGATCTCATCTCGCATCTCAGGCATTTTTTGTCCTTCAAGGCCCTGGAACCCATTTGCAATAAGCCATTGCCTGACAAATTCTTTGGATAGCTGTTTCTGGGGTTTGCCTTTTTCCTGGCGCTCATCAAATCCCTCGAGGTAAAAATAGCGGCTGGAGTCCGGTGTATGCACCTCATCGATAAGGTAAATTTTATCACCGTATAATCCGAACTCATATTTTGTATCTGCCAGGATAAGTTTTTGTTTTAAGGCCATCTGCCTGCCTCTTTCGAAAAGTTTCAGGGTGTATTCCTCAAGTTTTTCATAAACTGATCTTTCAACAATTCCCTGGTCAATAATTTCATTCCTGGAAATATCAAGGTCATGACCGGCTTCGGCCTTGGTGGTTGGCGTAATAATAGGTTCGGGGAATGGATCATTTTCCTTCAGGTTTTCAGGCATTGGAGCGCCGCTGAGGAATCGTTTACCCTCCTTGTATTCCCTCCATGCGTGGCCAACCAGGTAACCCCTGATCACCATTTCAACTGGGATTGGCTTGCATTTTTTCCCGATGGATACGTTAGGATCAGGGACGGCTTCCAGCCAGTTTGGCACAATATCTTCGGTGGCCTTCAATGACCTGGCGGCAAGCTGATTCAGGATTTGTCCTTTATAAGGGATGGGCCGGGGAAGGATGACATCGAATGCCGAGATCCTGTCAGTGGCAACCATGATGAGCTTCTCTGACACCATATATACATCTCTGACCTTGCCGCGGTAAAATGAAGTTTGTCCCGGAAATGAAAATTTAGTTTCTTTTATACCTTCAGTCATACACTTGATTATAAAAACCTAAGTTCAGAAAATTCCTGAATTATTGAAGATTTATTTCCTCAATTAATACATTATTCTGGTAGATTTCTTTTTTATCTGCTTTCCCCTTTTTATCAAAATGCGTCCATTCCCCGGTTTTGCGGTTCCCGGTATATGTCCCCGCCCATTCCTGGGAACCGTTTTCATACCATGCCGAGAATTTGCCGTGTTTCCTGTCCGTTTTATACTCGGTCTCTGTCCTGACATTGCCGGATGAGTAGAATGTCCTGACCGTACCCGTAATCAAACCAAAAACCCATGGCTCTTCAATGGTGGGAATTCCTTTTTTATCATAATACCGGGATAGGCCATTTTTTCGTCCACCCAGGTAGTTTTCAGTAAGACTGTCTGCCCCATTCCGGTAATAATATTTCCAGGTACCCTCCCCCTGGCCGTCTTTCATATATTTTTCGGCTTTCAGCTGGCCGTCGTCATAAAATTCCCGGATTCCGTATTCCTTTTCATCATTTGAATATTTTACTTTTTTCTCAATCCAGCCGGCTTCATTATAAAAAATACTTTCCCCTGTCAGGTATCCCTTGCTGAAATTGTTGATGGATTTTAATTTCCCCGAATCAAAATAATTCTGCGAGATACCGTCCATTCGTCCGTCTTTATAAAATCCTTCGATGATTTTAATTCCTTCCTGATTAAACTTTATAAAACTACCGTTTTTCTCCCCGGTCCTGTTCTCGAACATGGTTTCCATCTGGCCGTTTGAATAATAGGTTTTAAAAAACCCTTCCAGCACCCCGTTCCTGTATTGCGCTTCAGAGGCAATGGTGCTGTCTTCGTAAAAAATAATATTCAGACCGTTTTGCCGGCCGTCAAGGTAATGAATCACTTCCCTGGGATTTCCGTTCCGGTAATATTCAATTACCTGTCCGTCAGGCTTGCCATTTCTAAAATAACTTTGGCTTTTCAATTTGCCGTCGTCGTAATAAAGCAACAGCCGGTTTACCAATGTGTCGTTTTTGAAAAACCCGGTCTGGATGATGTTTCCTGATTCATCAAAAACCTTTACTTCCCCATTTTTCATATTGTTGTCGTAATGCAAATCTCTTTTCTTGATTCCCGTCTCATAATATTCTTCGAACAAGCCGGTCCTTAATCCGTTTTTGTACTGTCCCAAAACCTCTACATTCCCGTTAGGGTAGTATTTCTTATAAACACCTTCAATCATTAGACTGTCCCTGTTGACAATAAAATATTCTTCAAGCCTGGCTCCTGTTGAATCAAATGTTACGATGGGCTTCAGGTCCTGTGCGTTTGTCTGCATGACGTGGAAGGTGATCGTGGGGTACAGCAGCAGCCTTCGGGCGATGGCAACTGATGGCAAGCCGCCGGGGATGATGCCAGATATGAAATTAAAAAATGTTTTTAAAAATCTCATTACCAGTCGGGTTTCCCAGATTCAGGTCTTTTGGTCGGGCGTCTCTTCATTTGCTGCAGATACTGTTCTTCAGCATTTCGCATGGCTTCTAAGATCATCTTGGCCTTCTCCTCGCTTATTTTCTGGTTTTCGCTGTTTTGATTTTTCATCATCTGTTGGCTTTCCTCGGCTTTTTCAGGATCATCAGACTTGCTTTCCTGCTGGCGGGCCTGTTCTTCATTTTTCTTCCCTTCTTTATTTTCTTCATTCTGCCCCTGGTCTTCATTCTTCTGTTGATCCTGGCTTTGCTGATCATCTCCCTTGTTTTGCTGATCCTGTTGTTTTTTATTTTCTTGTTGTTCCTTGTTTTCCTGGTTTTGTTGCTGGTTCTGGCTTTGCTGTTCACGCATCCGTTTCCTGAGGAGTTCATAATTATATCTTGCATCTTCATTTCCGGGGTTTGCGCGCAAAGCTTCCCTGAAATTTTCTTCTGCTTCATCATATCGGCCTGATATCGTATTCAGGATCCCTAACTGCTGTTGTGCAACGGAGCGAAGGGCGGAATTTGTACTGGCCGCGAGCGACCGGTAATGGCTGTATGCGCTGGTAGTGTCCTTCAGGTTAAAGTAACAGTGTGATAAGTTCAGCAATATTTTCTCATCATCCAGGCCGAGGGAGTCGACCAGTATCCTGTATTTTTCTGCTGCTTCGCCGAACTTGTTTTCATTATATGCGATTTCGGCTTCCTTTTTCAGCCGGTTTACCATAGCTATTTTATTTAGATCATCGAAATGGATCAAAGACAGCATGGCTATGAGCATGATCTTCATATCCGGATCGTTTTAACGGAAACCATAACATCGAAAATAATAAGCAAAAATGCAGCCAAAAGGAAATAATAATACTTATTGGCACTTACATTCATCATCCTTGTATCCCTGATTTCCCCTTCGATGCGACTGATGCTGTTGATCAACCGGTTGATATCATTATTATGGTCGCTGATTTCGTAATATTTCCCGTCAGTCCGAATGGCCAGGGACTTAAGGACTTTGGTATCAAGCTGGGTGATGACCTCGCGGCCATTCCGGTCTGTTTTAAAGGACCTGCCTTGCCTGATCCTGCCTCCCTTTTCGGTTCCAACACCAAGGGTAAAAAGCCGTATATCGCTGTCGGTTATTTCATTGACGATATCCTCTGTATCTTCTCCAAAATCTTCACCGTCGCTTATCAGGACAATGATCTTGGATTTATTCTGCGCATTCTCGGTTTTATCTTCAGTAAGTTTGTTGAGAGCAAGCCGCAATGGGGGAGCAAAATCTGTCCCTGCATTGGGAACAAGTCCCGAGTTCAGGGTCTCGACAAACATCATTAGGGCACTCTGATCATGGGTAAGCGGGCATTGAATGAATGCTTCCGAAGAGAATATAATGATCCCGATCCTGTCGGAACTGAAAGCTTCGATAATGTTTTTCAATTCGAATTTTACCTTCTCCAGCCTGGAAGGTGGGATATCGAATGCATTCATTGACCCGGACAGGTCGATGCAGATAAAGATATCTTTTCCAATAGCTTTTACTTCCCGGGTGGATTCCCCGAAAGAAGGTCCCAGCAGGGCAATAATGATCAATGAAAAATAAGCGGCGCGTAAGAGGGCTTTTTTAAAAACGGAAATGAAGCCTGTATTCATCTTTTTTGCAATCGAGACCGTTTTAGCCATATAAATAGCATAAAGGCCTGTGAAAAGGACAGTGATAACGATTTCGAATGTGCCGAATGACCTGAACCAAATCATTAATTGTTCGGTTTTTTGCAAATATAGTCCGGCAGGCCGACATGCAGGTGCAGGACCCGGCCATCGTTAAGGTTTTTTAACAAACGCAGTCCGAATCCGCCATTATAATTTCCCATACCGGATTTTAATACTATGCTGCACAAAGCTATATTTGCATTCCTGAATAATTCAGCTGCAACCTGGAGAGGTGGGTGAGTGGCTGAAACCAACGGTTTGCTAAACCGTCGTACTGGGTTAACCGGTATCGGGGGTTCGAATCCCCCCCTCTCCGCAGTGAAGCAGAAGCGCCCCGCCGAAAGGCGGGGGTTTTTGTTTTAAACAAGAAGCAGTACGCTTGCGTACAGGCTTCGGTTTAAAACAAAAACAACCGGAGGGCGCTTCGCTTCACTGCAGGCCGCCCAAAAGGGATCGCTCCGACGAAGGAGGAGCAATCCGAACGGGATAAATTCAGTTGTATAATTATCAGAGAATATTTTTTGATAAACTTCGACACCATAGACACTTTCCTGCCGGCCGTGGTACATTGGATGACCGGATTAGAGCACATAAACCTTTGAGCATAGCTCAGGGTTAATTTGCGTGGAGTGATTTTAACCTATTCAGTAATAAAAAACTGAAAAACTTGCCGGTAATTAACTTGATAAACATTTGAGGCTTCAATCGAATCACGCGTTACTCCAATTTCTGAAGACGGACCGCGATGCTTTGATCAACAATTGGGGTGTGTAGAACGAGATTTCCTTTGGTGCATTCCACCAATTCCGATTTTACGGGAGTGGCGTCGATTGTATTCAACCACTCCGCCAGCCAGGTCCCGTCACTTACATTCTGCAATGTAAGAATTCCTTCCGGCTGTGTCATGGATCCGATCCCGGCCAGTTCATGCAATACCGTGTATTTCTGATTTTTTAACCAGAGGATCATGTAATCATCGCATTGGATACCGCGCACCTCGATATCAGGGCCGTTTCTTGGGATATAGTTTTTCAATTCGAATGAAGTAGTAATTTGGCCGCCGCCTGTATTTGATACCTTGATCGTGTGGGGGCCTTTCGGAACCGGAACTGCATAAAATTGATTATGCATTACCGGGTGATAATTTTCCGTTTTCAATGGTTGCTGTTCCAGTTGAAGAATAGGCTTGCCGTCAAGTTCCACGGTAAGTTGAGGTGTTGGAATCGTGTCCCTTAATTCGGTGATATAGATCACAAATTTTCCATCATCCGGATATTCCACTTCGAAGCCGACTTCGGTTGTGCTGTTGGGCCTGTTTTCTGCTATTCCCGTGAGGTTCGCATTCAGTGATTCCTGTTTGAGAACCCTGCCATCCTTGCCAATTTGAAAGAATTCA
>DATDPY010000455.1:0-14966 GCA_035292565.1 Cyclobacteriaceae bacterium
GGAATAACCAGCTTCCATCATCCTTGCGCCTCCGGATTTGGAAATGATCAGCAGGGCTATCTTATTTTCAAAGGCATAATCAATGGCCCTGGAGATCTTTTCACCGACGACGGAACCCATCGATCCTCCGATGAATGTGAAGTCCATGCAGGCAATGACGAGGCCCAGGTCATTCATTTTCCCGGAGGCTGTTCTGACCGCCTCGGTAAGATCCGTCTTTTTCTGTGATTCGGCCACTCTTAACGGGTATGGTTTGGAATCAGTGAAATTCAAAGGATCTGCTGAAGCCAGGTCCGGATTGAGCTCGGTAAATTCATTATTGTCGAAAAGAATTTCAAAATATTCCTTTGAACCTATCCTTACATGGAAACCGTCATCAGGGCACACATAGGCGTTGTTTTTCAACTCCCTCATATGTATGATCTTCCCGGATGGGGTTTTATACCATAACCCGTCCGGAGCATCGCGTTTATCTTCAGTGGGGGTTTGAATTCCTTTGGTCTTCCTGATAAACCACGCCATATTTTAGATCATTTAATAATTAAAAAATAAGGCCTGCTATTTTATTTCTTCGTAATCGACATAATCTCCTCCATCATAGCCCTTGGAAGAATTTTTTTGATCGCCTTCAGGAATGTTGTCAACGTTTAAATTTCCATTCCTGGTCCTTTTTCTCGCGGGTTGCCTGTCCTTGTCAAGACTTGGTTTAAAGGGGAGGATCAGGAACCAGTAAATTAAAAGGAATATAAATCCGACATACAGTAAAAACTTGAACATTTTCCGTGATTTTATCGGCTTAGATATAAATTCCTGTAAGAATAAACCTTCATAAAATAATCATCCATGAGGTCATCAATAAAGTAAATTGATTCACCGGTAGACTTCATCTCCGGTCCGAGCTCTTTATTCACGTTGGGGAATTTCTCGAATGAAAATACCGGCTCTTTGATGGCATATCCCTTTTTTACGGGATTGAATGTAAAATCTTTAAGTTTTGCCTTTCCCAACATGACCTTCGTGGCGTAATTTACATAATTTTCCTGATATGCTTTGCATATGAAAGGAACTGTTCTGGAGGCCCTTGGATTTGCTTCAATTACATAAACGACATCATCTTTTATAACGAACTGGACGTTGATCAGGCCGACCGTGTTAAGCGCCAGGGCTATTTTTTTCGTATAATGCTCTATTTTCTGCATGATCAGATCCCCGAGGTTATAGGGCGGCAGAACCGCATAGGAGTCGCCGGAATGAATGCCGGCAGGTTCAATATGCTGCATCACTCCCATAATATAAACATCTTCGCCGTCGGCGATCGCGTCTGCTTCCGCTTCAATAGCTCCATCCAGGAAATGATCCAGCAGCACTTTATTCCCGGGGATATCTTTGAAAAGGTCCACCACATGGGATTCCAGTTCCTTCTCATTGATTACAATTTTCATGCTCTGGCCGCCAAGTACATAGGATGGCCTCACCAGTAGCGGGAATCCAAGTTCCCGTGATAGCTCGAGTGCCTGGTCGGCATCCTCAATTACCCCGAATTTCGGGTATGGAATATCCAGATCTTTCAGAAGTCTCGAGAAACTCCCCCTGTCTTCTGCGATATCGAGCGACTCGAATGTTGATCCGAGAATCTTTATCCCGTACCGGCTGATCTTTTCTGCAAGTTTCAAGGCTGTCTGCCCGCCGAGCTGGACAATTACACCAACCGGATTTTCATGCCGGATGATGTCATAAATATGCTCCCAGAAGACGGGCTCGAAATACAGCTTATCCGCCACATCGAAATCTGTCGATACGGTCTCGGGATTGCAATTGATCATGATGGTCTCATATCCAACTTCCTTTGCAGCAAGTACCCCGTGAACACAGGAATAATCAAATTCTATCCCCTGTCCGATCCGGTTAGGTCCGGAGCCAAGGATCACGACCTTTTCCCTCTTGGATACTACCGATTCATTTTCGGCATCGAACGTAGAATAATAATATGGTGTTTTAGCTTCAAATTCGGCAGCACAGGTATCCACCATCTTGAAAACCCGCTTTATGCCCAGCTCATTCCTCCGCTTGTATACCTGGCTTTCGAGGCAATGCAGGAGATGGGCTACCTGCCGGTCGGCATACCCCTTTTCTTTGGCCGTGCGCATGAGTTCCGCAGGGATAGTGTCCACGGTATATTTCTCAATATCTTTTTCAAGCAGGATCAGTTCATAGATCTGGTTCAGGAACCATTTGTCGATTTTCGTCAATTGTTCTATAGTCTTGAAAGGGAGCCCAAGCTTGAACGCATCGTAAATGTGGAACAGCCTGTTCCATGACGGATTTGACAGGCTTTTAAGAATCGCTTCCCGGTCTTTCAGTTCCCTTCCGTCCGCCCCGAGGCCGTTCCTTTTTATTTCAAGCGACTGGCAGGCCTTTTGCAAGGCTTCCTGGAATGTTCTGCCGATACCCATCACTTCACCGACAGATTTCATCTGCAGTCCCAGGCGCCTGTCAGATCCCCGGAATTTATCGAAATTCCACCTGGGTATTTTTACGATTACGTAATCCAGGGTGGGTTCAAAGAAAGCGGTGGTTGTTTTCGTGATCTGGTTTTTCAACTCGTCGAGATTATAGCCGATGGCCAGCTTGGCTGCAATTTTGGCGATGGGGTATCCGGTCGCTTTGGAGGCCAGCGCCGAGGAACGTGAAACCCGGGGATTGATTTCAACTCCGATGATCTCATCGTTTTGTGGATTCACGGCAAACTGCACATTGCAGCCTCCCGCAAACTGGCCAATGCCATTCATCATCCTTATCGCCATATCCCGCATTTTCTGGTACACGGTATCGGGCAAAGTCATGGCAGGCGCTACGGTAATGGAATCGCCGGTATGGATCCCCATGGGGTCGAAATTCTCAATCGAACAGATTATAATGACATTCCCAATATTGTCGCGGAGCAATTCAAGCTCAAATTCCTTCCAACCGACAATGCTTTGTTCGAGAAGCACTTCATGAATAGGCGAGGTATGCAGGCCCGCTGTAAGCGCTACCTCGAAGTCTTCCGGTTTATCAACCACCGAACCTCCCGATCCGCCAAGTGTGAAAGAGGGGCGAATTACAAGAGGAAAACCGATCTCCTGGGCGATTTCTTTTCCAACAAGGAAGGAAGACGCCGTTTTCCCCTTGCACACCTTGATCCCGAGCTCGTGCATCCTGATCCTGAACTTCTCCCTGTCTTCCGTAGTATGTATTGCATCAATGTCGACACCGATGACCTTGATACCGAATTTATCCCATATCCCCGAATTCGCACAATCGATGGCCAGGTTTAGCGCGGTCTGCCCTCCCATGGTAGGAAGCACGGCATCGATCTTGTGCTTTTTAAGTATGTCGACGATATATTTTTTTTCCAGGGGTTTAAGGTAAACGTTATCCGCCGTTACATTATCCGTCATAATGGTGGCCGGATTTGAATTGATCAGGGTTACCTCAATGCCTTCCTCGCGCAACGAACGGGCGGCCTGTGATCCTGAATAGTCGAATTCACACGCCTGACCGATAATGATAGGACCACTGCCGATGATCAGCACCGATTTTATACTGGGGTCTTTGGGCATCTATTTGGTTTTTTTCTACGCTTTATTTGGCTGTCGCAAAAATAGTTTTTTTCGTCATATTCAGGTCTATAACCCAAATGAAATTACACATAAAAAAAGGCCTCATCGAGACCTTCTTATAAATGGATCGCACGATTGCCTGTGGCAGACAGGCTCGCTTCCCTTATAGCTTCGGTAAAGGTTGGATGGGCATGCGAGATCCTCGCGATGTCTTCCGCCGAAGCCCTGAACTCCATCGCCACAACCGCTTCGGCGATCATATCGGCGGCACGCGGCCCGATTATATGGACACCAAGTATTTCATCGGTTACGCTGTCGGATAAGATTTTTACCAGGCCTTCCAGGTCCATACTGGCCCTGGCCCTGCCCAATGCCTTAAAGGGAAACGAACCCGATTTATAGTTTCTGCCCTTGTTTTTTAATTCCTCTTCGGTGTAACCAACCGAAGCGACCTCGGGCCATGTGTATACAACGCTGGGAATAGTCAGGTAATTTATATGTGACTTGTGGCCGGCAATGCGTTCGGCAACCACAATCCCTTCATCCTCGGCTTTGTGGGCCAGCATTGCCCCTCTTACCACATCCCCGATTGCATAAATATTCGGGATGTTCGTCATGAGATTCATGTCAACTTCAATTCTTCCTGCTGCATCTGAATTGATTCCCGCTTTCTCAAGCCCCAGGCCTGTTGTATATGGCTTCCTGCCGATGGATACAAGACAATAATCTCCTGACCATTCGGCTTTCCCGCCGCCTTCGTTTTCAGCAGAAACCACAACGGTCTTGCCTTTTGCCGTCACCGCCGTCACTTTGTGTTTCAGATGAATTTCGAATCCAAGTTTTTTCAGGGATTTCTGCAGCTCCTTGCCCAGCGTGCGGTCCATAGTGGGAATGATCGAGTCCAGGAATTCAACGACTGTGATTTTCGCACCCAGGCGGGCATAAATCGATCCTATTTCCACGCCAATCACCCCGCCGCCAATAATGATCATATGGCCGGGAACTTCTTTAAGTTCGAGAGCCTCGGTGCTGGTGATTACCCTTTTCTTATCGATACTGATGAAGGGCAGGGTGGATGGTTTCGATCCGGTGGCAATGATCACATTTTCGGCCTCAATTTCCAGGGCTTTCCCGCTTGCGGGCGCAATGGAGAGGACATGCTTGGATTTAAAACTTCCCGTACCATGGTATACATCGATCTTATTTTTCTTCATCAGGAATGACACACCGTCACAGGTTTGCCTGACAACCTCGTTTTTTCGTTTAATCATTTGCCCGAGGTTTGCTTTCAGGCCCGTAATTTCAATTCCCTGTTCGGCGAACTGTTCCCTCGCTTTATGGAAATGTTCGGAAGAATCAAGCATTGCCTTGGAGGGTATGCATCCAACGTTCAGGCAGGTCCCTCCGAGCGTGTCATATTTTTCAATCAAGGCAGTCTTCAGGCCCAGCTGGGCGCAACGTATGGCCGCAACGTACCCTCCGGGTCCCGATCCAATGACGGCAACATTATATTTCATCGGAAAACATATTTTCGAAATTATATTTCCAGCATAAGCCTGGCAGGATCTTCCAGGAGTTGTTTGACCCTGACAAGGAAGCTTACCGATTCCCTGCCGTCGATGATCCTGTGATCGTATGAAAGAGCAAGATACATCACCGGGCGGATGACCACCTGGCCATTTTCTGCAACCGGGCGTTCGGTAATATTATGCATTCCCAGGATGGCCGATTGGGGAACATTGATAATCGGGGTCGATAACATCGACCCGAATACTCCTCCATTGGTGATGGTAAAAGTTCCTCCGCTCATTTCCTCGATCGTCAGCTTGTTTTCTCTTGCCTTGCCTGCCAGCCGGGCAACTTCACGCTCAATTTCTGCAAAGCTGAGACTTTCGGCATTACGGATCACCGGCACAACCAGGCCCTTGGGGGCGGAAACGGCAATTGAGATATCACAGTAATCATGAAAAACAATTTCCTCCCCGTCGATCATGGCATTTACGGACGGCCATTCCCTGAGGGCAATGCAACAGGCTTTTGTAAAAAATGACATGAATCCAAGATTCACCTCATATTTTTCCTTAAATATATCTTTGTATTTTTTCCTGAGTTCCATAACGGGCAGCATGTTCACCTCGTTGAATGTGGTAAGCATTGCCGTTTCATTTTTAGCGGATACAAGCCGCCGGGCAAGCGTTTTCCTGAGTGTGCTGAGCTTTTCCCTTCTAGCTGTCCTTGCGCCCCTTGCCCCCGTGACCGGTTCATTTTTCCCGGAGATAGGAGTTCCGGAAGCTGCTGAGGGTCCGGCCTTAAGCGCATCCTCCCTAGTGATCCTGCCGCCCGGGCCTGTTCCGTCGACCTGGGATGCCGGGATATTTTTTTCTTCGAGGATCACAGCAGCAGCGGGAGATGGATGTCCTTTAGCATAAGATTCCCCGCCTTTCGACGGGGATTCGGCTTCCTGAACCGGCTGCTTTCCTGCTGAATCTTTAATTTCCGATTCGGTAATCGTACAGATCAATTCACCTACCGGGACGGTTGTTCCTTCCTTCACAATAATGCTTAATGTTCCCGAAGCAATAGCGGTGAGTTCAAAGGTAGCCTTATCCGATTCAATCTCGGCGATAACCTCATCGAGTTTCACAAAATCGCCGTCCTTCTTCGTCCAGGCCGATATGGTAACTTCCGTTATAGATTCCCCGACGGAAGGCACTTTCATTTCAAGGGTTTTTTGAGATTTCATGGAAGGATGGGTTTTCCGGATAATTTCAAACTGCTAATGATTTTGTTATAATTTCTTCCTGTTCCGAATCATGGATTTTATGATATCCGGTTGCCGGTGAAGCGCTTGCCTTTCTTGAGAACACAAGCCCTAATTTTCCATTATTCATCCGCTGTATAAATTGCAAGGCGCCCATATTTTCAGGCTCTTCCTGCACCCATGCGATCTGAGCCTTCGGGTATTGAGCGAGGATTCGGTCAAGCTGTTTCTTCGGATAAGGATATAGTTGTTCAATTCTGACGAGGGCTACACCGCTGCGCTCTTTTGCCCCGCGCCGGGATTGTAATTCATAAAAGATTTTCCCGGTACAGAGCAATACTCTTTGTACATTATTTTTATCGGGGATATCATCGTCGATCACTTCCCTGAATTTTCCGGAGGTGAATTCCGCTATGGGTGAGATCACTCCGGGATGCCTGAGCAGGGATTTCGGTGACATCACGATGCATGGTTTTCTGAAATTCCAGGTAACCTGCCTGCGCATAAGGTGAAAGAAGTTGGAGGGGGACGTGATATTGGCGATAATAATATTATTCTCTGCAGCAAGCTGAAGGAATCGTTCGGGGCGCGCATTTGAATGTTCCGGGCCCTGGCCTTCATACCCATGAGGAAGCAGCAGCACCAGTCCGTTCATCCTCTGCCATTTGCTTTCGGCGCTGACGATGAACTGATCGATCATAACCTGGGCGCCATTGACGAAGTCGCCGAACTGGGCTTCCCAGATAACCAGGGCATTGGGGGTGGCCATGGCATAGCCATATTCAAATCCCAGTACCGAATATTCCGACAGCGGGCTGTTGAAGATCCTGAATTTCTCCTGCTTCTTTGAAATATTACAGATATTGTAGTACGGTTCGTTTGTCTCGGCATCCAAGATAACAGCATGCCGGTGTGAAAATGTACCCCTTTTGACATCCTGCCCCGACATCCTGACGATGATGTTCTGGGTCAGTAATGAGCCGTAGGCGAGAAGCTCGGCGTCGGCCCAGGTAAGCATTTTCTTTTCAAAGAAATTGGATTTCCTGTCTTTAAGTAGTTTATCAGTCTGTTTCAGCAATTTAAAGCCCCTGGGTACGGCAGAAAGAGCTTCGCCGATGAGGTCAACATCTTCCTGGCTGATGGAAGTTCCTGGTGATTCATCAAAAACTTCGGGGCCGGGCTTTTTCATTTGCTCCCATTCCTTTTCCACTTTTTGCGGGCGGTAGGGAAGGGGTTTCTGTTTTACCAGGTTCAGCCGGTCTTGCAGGAGGCTGCGGAATTCAGAGTCCATTTTATGGGCAAGTTCGGCATCGAGGTCGCCTCTTGCGATCAGCCTTTTGGTGTAGACTTCCCTGGGATTCGGGTGCTTGGCAATCAGATTGTATAATTTGGGCTGGGTGAATTTGGGTTCATCGCTTTCATTATGCCCGTGCCTCCTGTAACACAGCAAATCGAGGAAGATATCCTTCTTGAAAGTCTGACGAAACTCAACAGCTAACCGGGCAGCGAAGATCACGGCCTCGGGGTCATCACCATGGATATGCAGGACTGGGGCATCTACGATTTTTGCAATATCGGTGCAGTAAATGCTCGACCTTGCGTCGTCATAATCGGTAGTAAACCCTACCTGGTTGTTGATGACCAGGTGGATGGTCCCTCCAAGACGGTATCCTTCAAGGTTTGTCATCTGAACTGTTTCGTATAAGATTCCCTGTCCGGCTATTGCAGCATCCCCGTGAATCAGGATAGACAGGGCCATGTTTTCATTTCCCTTGTATTCGTCGTCGATCTGGCCGCGCGTATATCCAAGCACCACAGGATCAACTGCCTCAAGATGGGAAGGATTCGGGGCAAGCTTCAGGTAAAGTTTTTTCCTGGTCCTGGTGACCATTTCAGAAGTATATCCCTGGTGGTATTTTACATCGCCATCCCCGAAAGTAAGGTCCGGGTCGGTGTTCCCTTCAAATTCGCTGAAAATCTCTTCATAGGTCTTCCCGATGATGTTGGCAAGAACATTCAGCCGGCCCCGGTGGGCCATTCCAATAATGACTTCCCTGACCCCGAATTCAGCAGAGTAATTGATGATTGTATCCAGGGCAGGAATAGTGTTCTCACCGCCTTCGAGGGAAAACCTTTTTTGACCGATATATTTTGTATGGAGAAAATTTTCAAATACAACTGCCTCATTCAATTTTTTGAGGATCTGCTGTTTGTCTTCCTGGCTGGGTGAAAAATGGATGAATTCCTGCTCCGCTTTCTTTTTAAACCAATCCTGGATCACGTTGTCCCGGATATACATGTATTCAAAACCTATGCGGCCCAGATATACCTTCGTGAGGGTATCGATAATTTTCCTTAGACTGGCCCTGCCGAGGCCGATTCTTTGCCCGACTTCGAATTCTGCTTCCAGATCGGCTTCGGTCAGCCCAAAATCATGTAGATCAAGGTCTACTTTATGATTTCTGCGGGGCCGGATGGGATTCGTATCGGATTTTAAATGTCCCCGGCTCCGGTAAGCAAGGATCATTTCCCTTACCCTGGTTTCTTTCCCAACTTCATCCGCCACGGTGCCGGCTGTACCGGCCATCCCGTTGCCTTTTGAGGAAATCATGGCCGGGTTGAATTTCATCGAAAAATCAAATCCTTCAAAAAATTTCTGCCAGCCGGGGTCGACTGAGGCCGGGTCTTTCCTGTAACGATTATACAACTCCTCGATATAATCAGCTTCAGCGTTGGATATATATGAAAACCTGTCCATGTGGTTTAAATCAATAAATTCATCAAAACTAGGCAAGTTGAAGATAAATAAGAAATTGCATAAGCGATTAAGCGATTTTTATTAGTTTACTTTCGAATTGCGGAAATTAATGATAGCCAGAAGCTTTAAAGCAAGCCGTGGATAAACGCCCGTACAACGACAGAAAATTAAACATGATTAAAATTTCTTGAGCAGAGTAAAAAGGCATAAATTTGCGTTCTTTTTAAAATTGGACGGGTTCCTAAACTAAAAAATGGCAGTAAAGATCAGATTAGCGCGTCGGGGACGCAAAAAATTGGCGATGTATGACATCATCATCGCCCAGAGCAGATCACCACGGGATGGTGTATCGATCGAAAAAATTGGCACTTACAATCCTTTGACAAATCCGGCATCGATCAATATAAACGCCGAGCGGGCATTGGATTGGTTAATGAAAGGCGCCCAGCCCACTGAATCAGTAAGGGCAATGCTTTCCTACAAAGGGATTATGCTGAGAAAACACCTGCAGGTCGGGGTTCAAAAGGGCGCCGTCACCCAGGAAGAAGCCGATAAGAGGTTTGATTCCTGGAAATCAGTCAAGGATTCGAAAATCAATTCAAAGATCGACCGGGTTTCTGCCGATAAGGAAGCTGGCAAAAAGGCCCGGATGGAGCGGGAAGTAAAAGTTAATGAAGCAAGGACCGCCTCATTAAGGGAAAGACTGGCCGCAAAAGCCAGGGAACAGGAAAAGGCAGAAACTCCCCAGGCGCCTGTCCAGGCAGCGGAACCTGTAACCGAAGAAATCAATACTCCACCCGCAGTTGAAGCCACAGAAGCCCCCGAAAAGTCTGTAGCTGAAACCCCAGAAATCACCGAAATTCCTTCAACTCCGGAAGTTCCTTCACAGCCGGATGAAGGAGAGGAGGAGACGAAAACAGAATAGCGCCGTCCGGGGTTTACTTTTAACAAATCTGACATGCAAATTGATTCATGTTTTGAATTAGGGCATGTAAAAAAAATCCATGGGATCAGGGGGGAAGTAAAGCTCTTTCTTGATGTTGATCTGCCTGAGAAATACAGCGATCTGAAAAGAGTATACATTGAACAGAAGAACCGGCTGGTTCCGTTTCTGGTGGAGAGAATAAATATTCAGAATAACATCGCCATCGTCAAATTCAGGGACATCGACAGCATTGAGAAAGCGGAGCCGTTGTTGAGATCAAGACTTTTTCTGCCTCTTGCCATGCTCCCCGGTCTTGGGAAAAACAGATTTTATCGGCACGAAATCATTGGTTTCAGGGTGATTGATAACAAAAATGGCAGGCTGGGAAAGATCGTCAGTATTTTTGAAACCAACGGAAACAGCCTGGTGGCCATGGAATTTAAGGGACAGGAAATCCTCATACCACTGAATAAGGACCTGGTCATCAAGGTCAACAGAAGCAGAAAGGAGATCCATATGGAGCTTCCCGACGGAATACTGGATATTTAAAATTCTCAAAATCATTCCGGATGCGAATCGATATTTTAACCACATTACCCGGCCTCCTTGAAGGCCCTTTCGAGGAATCGATCGTGAAGAGGGCCAGGGAAAAAGAGATTGTGAAGATTGTGATCCACAACCTACGGGATTATAGCCCGGGGAAACATAAAAAAACGGATGACTATCCCTACGGGGGCGGGTCCGGCATGGTTATGATGATTGAACCTGTGGCAAACTGTATCGGTGCATTGAAAAACAAGCTGCATTATAACGAGGTCATTTATGTCAGCCCTGACGGAGAACAGTTCTCACAAAATATTGCCAATGAACTTTCTCTCCTGGAAAATATTATCATTCTGTGCGGTCATTATAAAGGTGTGGATGAAAGAATCAGGGAAAATCTTATAACCAGGGAGATCAGCCTGGGCGATTACGTGATTTCCGGAGGGGAGCTTGCTGCGGCAGTGATTACCGACAGCCTGGTGAGGTTGTTACCCGGGGCGTTGAATGATGAATCTTCCGCTCTTTCCGATTCATTTCAGGACAGCCTGATTGCAGCGCCCGTATATACCAGACCCGAAACCTTCGGGCAATGGAAGGTGCCCGAGGTGCTTCTTTCGGGGAACCAGAAAAAGATTGAGGAATGGAGGATGGAGAAATCCCTGGAAAGAACGAAGGAAAGAAGGCCTGAATTATATAAAGTATGGTCGGAAAGGGAAAATAAAAACACTTAGGAATATTCGGTTAAAGTGAATTTGGTTATATTTGCACTCCGTTTTTGAATGAAGGAAATCATGAGTCATTTAATAAGAGAAATCGAGAAGGAGTTCCTTGCCAGAAAAACCCAATTTCCGGATTTCAAGGCTGGGGATACGGTCAATGTTCACGTTAAGATCCGGGAAGGGAACAAGGAAAGGATCCAGCAGTTCCAGGGCATTGTGGTGCAGCGGAGGAATATGAATTCCGCAGGTGAGACATTTACAGTCAGGAAAGTATCCAATGGGATCGGTGTGGAGAGGATCTTCCCGATTTTATCCCCCAATGTCGACAAAATTGAAATGATCCGGAAAGGTGACGTTCGCCGGGCCAGGCTGTTTTATCTCAGAGGTAAACAGGGCAAGGCTGCAAGGATTAAGGAAAGGCTCGATGCGCAGCTGGCCGAAGAACAATCAATAAACGGGCCTGTAATGGATACTCCGATTACGGATAATCCCCCGGCGGATATCCAGAATGCAGAATAAAATGAAGGCCGTTTATACGGCTTTTTTTTTGAATGTACTTTCGTGACCACAATGATCAAAATTAAATCCGCCACCTTGAGAGCCATTTCATTGCCTGGTAAATCCTAAATCGAGTTTTCTGCACAATAATTTTGTGGTAAATTCGCCTGCATATATCCTGAAAATGCTTTTGAGATTCCATAAATACCAGGGGACCGGCAACGATTTCATCCTTGTCGACGACAGGAAGGAACTATTCCCTGCCGGAGACCTTGAATTGGTACGAAAACTTTGCGGCCGGAAATTTGGTATCGGGGCTGATGGCCTGATCCTGATCCGGAACCATGAAGTCCTTGATTTCAACATGATCTATTTCAATTCGGATGGCACCCAGAGCCTGTGCGGGAATGGCAGCCGATGCGCGGTAAGGTTCGCCAATTCGTTGGGAATCTGTTCCCGTGAAACCCGGTTCAATACCATCCAAGGCGAGCTATCGGCACATATTGAACGGGATGAAATTCATCTCAGGATACCCGATGTTAACGGAATTAAAAATGTAGGCGCCGATCTCTTTGTAAATACAGGATCGCCTCATTTTATCCGGTATGTCGACGACGTTTCCAATTACGATGTTTTCAAGGAGGGACGATCGATCCGGTACAGCGGCACTTATGGGGAACGTGGCACCAATGTGAATTTCATGGAATCCCGGGGCCAGAATGAAATTTTTGTCAGGACTTACGAGCGTGGTGTGGAGAACGAAACCTTATCCTGTGGCACCGGCGTAACGGCCTGTGCTCTTGTCCATGGAAGGATGGGAAGCGGTGGCCCGGTAACGGTTTATACGCCTGGCGGCAGGCTCACGGTCAATTTCAGAAAACATGAAGATGGTTCATTCACCGATATTTATCTCATTGGACCTGCAGAAAAGGTTTTCGATGGGACTGTAGAATTATAATGATGATTTTGATTACTTCATTAACATCGAACATCGCACATCGAAAATCGCACATAAATTGCCAATAGTCCAATAAAGGCTTCTTCCTCCAAAGTTTGTGCATATTAAGATATCAGGAAAACAACGATCGCTATCATCAGGATATTGAGAATAATGAGAAGCAGCCATGTAACTACGGCGCGTAGCATAGAGTAGTTATGTACTGCCTTCAAGGATACTGTCGTTGGGATTAATGATTATGTTGCAAAAAAGATAAATATTGGAAAGCCGATCGCGGGTATCATGGCGAAAAACTGCTGGATTATGGCGAGAGGCGCGTAAAACAATGATTACGCATAGGTTTGGGATCCAAAAGATCCTTTGCCACCCAATATTCGGGCGATTATAAAAAGCACGATTTCGAAATCATAAAAGCCGACGATGATGCCCAATGGCGCGATGATCGTCCATGATTTGAAAGGAGGGGGAGTTCCTTTTTCTACCCACATTGAAGCAATCCCCATGAAATTTTCGACCAGCTGCCCCGTGAAAAAATGTATGAGCCATGGTAACCCGAGGCCTATGATGGCTCCCAGGCTTACACCTATAAATATTTTTAAGTTGTTTTTATGAATGAGCGCCTCCTGAAAGATGGATATCCGCGGGCGAATAAATATATAACACCAGGTTTTAAAAAATTCGAATTAAGACATTTCGTTTAAAATATATTATTATCAAAGTCAATTTCCGGAATCGAGCTGATGAATTACATCCCCGATCCTCTCCCGCACCTTTCGGTAATCCACCTTTTTCCACGCTTCCAGCAAGGGAATTAATTTTTGATCTCCTGTTGCTTCAATTTTGTCGAGCAACAACAAGATCAAGGGCCGGTCCCGGTCTTTCAGGTACGTCATATCCGGGATTTCTGCTCCACTTTCAATTATTTTTATCATCCCATGGAGCAGTTCGTCGGAATAGGTTTCCTTTTCAATTTCCCAGCCCTTTTTGGTATATACAAGCACGGGTAATCTCCCGTTATATTCAATGATTAGATAACCATTGCGTATCACCCAGTCGATTTTAGTAAGAATATCCTTCTCTGAAAGATTGCAATATAATTTTCAACTCCGTCATGGAAAGTGAAGGAATTTTCTGGTCGCTAAGCCGATATGGGAAAGGGCTTTTTGTACGAGTCATCTCCGTTTAAATAAGCCTATCCAGAATGACAAAAAACGTAATGCATAACAAAAATTATCCATAATCGATCAGGGCATTAATCCTGTGGAAAAATTACAGAATCCTTATCTATGCGGCACGGATCTTCCGGATCCCGTGATAAACATAAATCCTGAGCCCGAAATAACTCTCCAGCATTAATTTCAGCCTTACATCAATAAGCCGATGCGAAGAGGAACATGGATTCAGGAATGCACCTTCCAATATGGACTTTAAAAAATGCCGGTACTCCATGAATTCATGAGTCCATCGATGGAATGTTCTTTTCCAGTCCCTGATATATTTTTCAAAATGCGTGGTGCCATCAAACAATATCTCAAGCTGGTTTTCACCGTATTTATACCGGTAGATCCCGGATAGTTTATGATAGAACCGGTTCAGGAAGCAGATATCGAATGTTTTTGAATCAATGATGTAATGGATGGTTGAATCAACAATTCCGAGGGGGTTGTACTGGTTGAGGTAAGTATCCCTTACCTTCTCAACCAGTTCACACAGAAGTTCTTCCTCGAGCTGCTCCTGGGCCATTTTGAGCAGGTAATTCTTGTCAAGAGTGAATAGTTTAATATTCATTAAGCCTAATCCGTTGGCTTACAGGCAAATATAGAAATAAATCCTGAATTGGCAAGCTATTTCCTCGTCAGCATTTCCAGACTCTCTTTGAGTGTCCGGATCTTGGCTTCTGCATCTTCTTTTTTCTTTCGCTCCATTTCAACGACCGACTCAGGGGCGTTGTCGACAAATTTTTTGTTGCTGAGCTTTTTGATGACTGATTCGAGGAATCCTTCCGTGTAATGAAGCGCTTCCCGCAGTTCACCGATTTGCTTGCTGATGTCTACCCCTTCGGTGGTCGGAATATAGAATTCGTCGGCCTTATGAACGAAATGAATGGCCCCATTCACCTTTTTATCGACGATTTCCACCGATTCGAGGTTGGCCATCTTTTTCAGTATTGTTTTGAATTTGCTGAACTTCCGGGGATGATCC
>DATDPY010000456.1:0-6128 GCA_035292565.1 Cyclobacteriaceae bacterium
GAAAAATGACAAGATCCTCAGTTGATTTCCATAACATCCATAAATCCTGAACCGGCTGTTTGCCTCCGAGTATACCAGGGCAATCGGGAATGAATTCTCCACGGGCTGGTTATTGATCATCATTCCCTCACCATTGAAGAGATAGGTAAATTCCTGTTGGGAGTCGGTAAATGCAAAAATTTCGTTGTTTGTCCCAAAGCTGTAATACTGGATCTTCAATTTATCGGTAAACAACAAGTCCTTTTCGAGCCTCGATTCCCCGGCCCGCGTCATAAGGCTCACCTTGTTATAATCCTGGCGCGAGATGACAAACTGACCTTCCGATTTATCGATGATCAATTCATAATAATTGTTTCTTCCCGACCTGTACAACTGGGACCGGTCGATGATCTTTCCCTCTAGGTTAAATGAGATGAGCTCACCCTCCGAGTTCACGGCATGGAAAGTTGTTCTTGTGAAATTCTGGCCTGGCTGTACGAATACCGGGCCGTCGATCTTTCCTTCGAGGTCGAGTGGAAATCCCGGAAATTGGCTCCCCTGCCGGTTCAGTACATTGATGTTCCCTCTTTTTTCGACGGCGATAATACAGTCCCTCCCCTGAACTCTTATATGAAACGGGGCTTGCACCAGCCTGCTTCTTAAAGCCTTGCCGCCCCAACCTTCCAGAGATTTCCCATATTTGTCATACATGAAAACCCTGCCCAGGGAATCGGCGGCGATGTACCTGTAATTCCGGCTGTTATCATAATCGATTATATTCAGCCACTCCATTTTCAGGGAATCTCCCAGTGAAACCGGGAAATTCGTGACATCATTCCCGTTCCGGTCGATCAGGTGAAGCTGGCTGCCCGTGCAGAAAAGGTATTGCAGTTTTCCATTCAAATAATAATCAACCTGGAACAGATCGCCCCGGATCATATGATCGAGCTTCTTGTTCCATAGAATATCTCCCCCTGATGAAACCAGGTATATCCTGCCTGTGGTATCCTGGATCATTACCTCAAGCGACCTGTCGAGGTGATTCCTGACTACAAAAGGCCGGGTAGCAATTTTTGATTCCACGGCAACGACCTGGTCTGAAAGGAAGTCTTTGGGTCTTTCGATCGTGGCCGTAGAAGTACCATGCTGTAATGCCAGGCTGCCGTAGATATTATAATTTATGTTCACGAATTGAATAGACAGGATCTCGAACTGTCTTATGGTCTTCTCGTATTGTTTAAAAATGGATTGCCACTTTTTATCCATCATATTGTAAATGAACCCATAAGACCTGTTGAGGTTAACGAATAGCGAGATATTGGCGCTCTTCTGGATGTTGTCGAAATACTGTACGAAATTCACGGATTTCCCCCAGGTGTCATCATCATTAATATCGTCAAGAAGGCTTTTCACCGCCTCCGCACTGTTTCCGATCACGAGAAACTTTCCATAAAGGGTATAAAAGGAATTGTCGAAACCAGCGAACAGTTTACCAAACAGTGAAGAAGGAAATTCATCGATGGTAAGCCGGCTTATGGTATACGGTCCGTAATTCTCAAAATACAGTGTGTCGCCGATGCTGTAATTCACCGTCCGGGCCAGGTTATTCATGAATAGCATTATTCCAGAAGTATCCGCAGCTTCAATAAACAACAGCCTGGCTGGATTATCAGGCGATGGAGATTCAAGCTCTGCAAGGCATAGTTCATGGCCGATCTGGTCATAAAATTCCCGTTCAAGGATGCTGTATTTGTCGAGAAATGCCGTTTTCTTCCGCATGTCAGGATTTGCCGTCCTTTCCCAAAACTTATCGGTTTCCATCCGCCACGAAGAAAAATCCCCGAAAGTAAAATCGATCATCCAGGAAGTGGATGAGGGCATTAAGTGATAGCAATTGATCTCCGAAGGGGTTTGGTCCGATACCGTCTTAAGCAAGGTCATGGAAGTATCGGTCGAAGCCAGGGTGATCCCGTTCATCAGGATCCTGTTTTTCTCCAGATTGATATCAAAATACCCCGGCCCTGAAAAGAGAGGCAACCGGTTGAAGGCCCCTGCTTCTGCCGGGTTGCAGAATGTTGTAACCAGTGACGGGAGCTCACGGGAGTTGAAATACAGGTTCCCGGCATCTCCGTCCACAGCAGGTATTTTCAATATGTCGCCAAAAGCGCTCCTGAAACCCAACCTGTATTTTTCGTTGATATTCCTGACAACGTCCTCAACCAGGAACGGGGTGAAACTGCCGATGAATTGGTCTTTATGGGTAAAATATGTGAATACGGCTCCTGTCGTTTTATTCCTGATCTCGTAAAGGTCTATATCCTGATATTTGCGAAGGCCTGAAGTAAATTTCATGTTACCGGTAAATCCGGAAATGATCATGCCAAGGATGTTCCGTTTTTCTGTATTATTCAATGAAATAAAAATCACGTGATCAATTTTGTTCGTAGATACTTTATGGAACGAAACCAGCAGCGGCTTATCGAATAATAAGCGCTCAAGCCGGCCATTGCTCCCCGAGAGGCTGTCAAGCAAAGCAAGTTTCTTGTTCAGGCTGTCCAGGGCCTCGATATTGCCGATGATATTCCAGGCCGGTGTGCTGACCAGTTCGTTCCATGTTTTTACGGCGGCCTCCGATTCGTATACCATCATTGTATTCCTATTGACCAGGTCCCAGGCATCGACGGTTTTATTCCTGTAATAAAAATTCAGGAAATACCAGCCTGAAGAAACAAAGAGGACCACGGATAATATGATGACGAATTTCTTCAATGATCAGGCTTTTCGATGTGGCAAAAATAACCAAATGATTGCCTGCTGTTCAATATGGCACATGTAATTTTAAAATCAATGAATTCCTTTTAAATTTCCATGTCTTATGGCCTGACATTATGGAAAGGATAAGTGTATTCGACATTTTCAAGATCGGGATTGGCCCGAGCAGTTCACATACTATGGGGCCCTGGTATGCCGCCCTCGACACCAGGAAAAGAATAACAGGCAAGGATGGAATATCAGCTATAAATGGCCTTAAAATCCATCTCTATGGGTCATTGGCCAAGACTGGTAAAGGTCACGGAACGAATATCGCCGTCATGCTTGGTTTTGCCGGTGAAGATCCTGAAAACATCGACCCGGCATCGATCAACGGGAAGATCGATGAAATAAATAAAAGTTTAATACTCCGGATCAACAGCGAAATAAAAATCCCTTTCAATCCCGGGCTGGATATTATTCATCATACGGATATCCTCCTGCCCTACCATCCGAACGCCCTGTCGTTCGAATACATCACCAGGGGTGATAAGCAAGTCCTCGATACCTACTATTCGATCGGAGGCGGCTTTATTGTTAAGGAGGGTGAAGAATCTAGGTCTGGGAACATGTATAATTTCCCTTTCCCGATCGACAAAGCCGAAGACATCATCCGTTGGACAGGGGAGCATGGTCTGACGGTATCGGAAATAGTAATGGCCAATGAAAAATCAATCCGGGAAGAAAATGAGATCAGGTCCGATTTGAACAGGATCTGGCACACCATGATGCAATGCATTTACCGGGGGTGTCATACGCAGGGCATCCTGCCTGGCGGTTTAATGGTGCACCGGCGCGCTGCAGGAATAAATGCCAGGCTATTAAAGGGAAGGAAATACAATTCAGTAACCGAATGGATTGCCGAGATCAGGAAATTGAAAAATTCATTTGAAGATATCTTAAACTGGGTAAGCTGTTTTGCCCTGGCCGTGAATGAGGAGAATGCAGGCTTCGGAAGAGTTGTGACCGCCCCAACCAACGGCGCTGCCGGAGTGATCCCTGCAGTATTGATGTATTATCATATTTTTCATGAGGCCGGAGACGAAGATATAAACCGGTTCCTGCTGGTAGCCGGCGAAATTGGTTCGGTGTTTAAAAAAGGCTCAACCATTTCCGCAGCAATGGGCGGATGCCAGGCCGAGATCGGCGTTTCCTCTGCCATGGCCGCTGCCGCCCTTACGGAATGTATCGACGGTACGCCCGAAAAAGTGTTGATGGCCGCCGAGATCGCTATGGAGCACCACCTGGGCATGACCTGCGACCCGGTAGGAGGACTGGTCCAGATCCCATGCATTGAAAGGAACACGATGGGTGCGATCAAGGCCATCACCGCAAACCAGATTGCCATGGAAAGTGATCCGAAATTTGCCAGGGTCTCCCTTGACAAGGTCATTAAGACCATGTGGGAAACTGCACTTGATATGAATACCAAGTATAAAGAAACTTCTGAGGGAGGGCTGGCGAGGAATATTCCTGTGAACGTGGCGAATTGTTGATTTACTTAGATCTTATTGGCCAAAAAGGCTGAAAATATCGTTATTCAATTTCCCTAATTTCTTTTGCGTAGCCCCGGGTGTGGTGTATTGTATAAGGCTGTCCTGACTGTAAATCCTTATATTCCACTTATTTTTTTTGAAAAGCTCCGTCAGGCCGGGCAACGCGGATATTGCGGTAAATCTTTCAACAAACTGATCTTTGTTTTTCTCTCTGAATAAATTATGAATGCTTTTGATAACCAAATTGAATGAGCCGTTGTCGATACTCAGGCTGTCGATTTTCTTTAATAAGCCTTTATTGAATAATGACAGATTAACAATAACGGTATCTTCAATTTTCCCTCCATTCCTGAAAGTAAGATCAATCTTCAGCCGTTCCTTAGCTTCGTTTTTAAATGGCAATGGTTTAATAAAATATTGCGTTCCGCCATCACCTGTATAAAAAGTTTCATAAAGCTTACCTGATGACTTCACGCCTGCAAGGTTGATACTCAAACAACCCTGTAATGCAATGATGATCCCGAAAACAAAGATGTATTTTATTAATAGTTCGCCTTCCATTCCGTGGATCTTACAAACGCGGTTCATTTTTTTTTGTTTGTTTTATTCGATTACGAAGAGCTGCTTCATTAAACAGGGAATCAGAAAATCCCGCATCAGATGTAATGGTGGAAATAAATACGATTGAATGGTTATTGAATTCCCCCGAATACTCGGTTATGATAAAACCATCTTTAACGTAACGGTTGTACAAAAAGGAGGAATCGCTTTTAAAATTTTGCCGGGAACTGTCGTAAACGGCAAGGCGTGAAAGCGCCAGTTTCTCAAATGTTGTATTATAAGGAATTCCAATAAATATCTCGTAATGATCATTTTTAATATACCTGAACAAAGGAATCTGTATATCCTGATTGTTAAAATACCCCGTGTATTTGCTGACAATCCCGGTATCTATTTCCGCAGCATATTCGCCTTCGCGTAAAATAAAAGCCAGGTTGTTAAAAAGCCTAATTTCATTTTTCCCCCCGGTTGAACACGAATGAAATGAGAATATGAATAAAATTAAAAGTAATCTGTTCAATATATCGATAAAAGATAAAAAGCGGGAAGCAAATCTGAGATCGGCTTCCCGCATAAATATTCCTCTACTCGCCTGTTACAATAGTCTCAAAGGTCACAACAAGGCCAAGAATACTGGTCTGTTTAATGTCGACAGTTGAAATTTTTGTAATGCCGCCATTTTTGGCCGCTGTGCGTATACTTGCATCCTGGTTGAAAAATAATACCTGGAGATACCCCGTAGCTTTCGCCATGCCAACTTTGCTGCCCACAGGGTTACTTGTCGCATTTACGGGTAAAGTTAACGCGCAGCTTGACATCAATGCCACTACGGATAACAGTATTGCAAACATTTTAAATTTTTTAATCATATGAGTTGAAATTTAATTCCCGGTCGCTGAGGCTGTCCGGACTCGCCCCGTTTTTTTTAGTGGGTTCTGGCATCCACTCCAATAAATATATAATGGAAATAAACCTGGTTTGGCTTTTCCCGCTTAAAGATCCAACTGACGCGAAAAATAGATAATTTTATATTAAGATCACATACACTCGAATCAAATTTTTTCGACCCGGGATTGTTTTAGGATACTTGCGCTCCTTGCCTTCCGGATCATCTTTGTTAAATCCGGGATTGCCTGAAATAGTGACGATTGCCTACATTTGTAATTCTGCTTAGGCTAAAAACATAGATCCAATAAATGAAAAACAGTTTTATTGTGAAATTTTTAATCCTGTTTTCTTTTCTTTTGCCCGGGCTGGTATGTGCACAACAGGATACTTCCT
>DATDPY010000457.1:0-13677 GCA_035292565.1 Cyclobacteriaceae bacterium
GACGATCGCGGGAAACCTGCATAAGCTCGACCGTCCTTTTTTTGTGCTGGCAACTCAAAATCCGATCGAACATGAAGGCACCTACCCCCTGCCCGAAGCACAGCTCGATCGGTTCATGTTCAACATTCTACTTGACTATCCTCCTTTCAATCACGAAGTTGAAATCGTAAAAACAACCACCTCCTTCGGTACTGTGACGATCAATAAAATCATGGGAAAGGAAGAGATCCTGCTTTACCAGCAATTGATAAAAAAGGTCCCCGTTACCGATAATGTGGTCGAATATGCCGTAAAGCTGGTGCATAAAACCAGGCCCAGGACAGTGGACGCATCGCGCGTCGCAGAGGACTATCTTGAATGGGGCGCAGGGCCCAGGGCTTCCCAATTCCTGGTGACTGCTGCCAAATGCAACGCCCTGCTCAAAGGCAAATATTCGCCTGATATTGAAGACGTTGTGGAAATAGCCAAACCAGCCCTGAGGCACAGGTTAATCCGGAATTTTAAAGCCGAAGCCGAATCTGTAACAGTTGATAAAATAATCGAGGATTTATTATAAAACCCTCAGTCACTCGAAATATACAGGATATCCTGACTGACCGTTGTGATATACTGCAAGAGGGGAAATTCGGCAGGACCGGCAATAGGTAAGCCATCGAAATCGAAATTGCTGAAACAGCAAGAATCTGTCAGGTATTGGTTTGATTTATCCACCGAAACCAACGCGCATGAGTTACCCGGCTGGTACGGGCAATTCCGCTCAAATGCAAGAAATTGATCCTGGTAATTCCGATAAACAATGATACCCCTCACACCACCGTCAATATATATGAACCCTCCGGCCTGTTTCAAGGCAAGGTACCTGTAATCATTCAGGTTCAGTTCTTCCGAAACTAATACCCTCGGTATATCGTCGTGGGGCAAGCTATCATTACAGGAAGGATAAATAATAATTGTGCTTAATATGCAAATTATTATATGCCGTAGTTTCATAAGCTCTTCTAAAATTAGCAAGGAGCTAAATTACAGTTGACAATTATACAATGGTTACTGGTTATAGGTTATTGGTTAAATGGATTTTCTCGAGGACATCGAAACTGCCAACTGCATTCCTGCCAATTGCAAACTGCATACTAAAGTTGCTATAAAGTCACCAAACTAAAACGTTCCCGAGAACTGCCTTAAAAAGCGGATATCGTTTTCGGATAATAACCGGATATCATTGATCTGGTATTTGAGCATGGCAATCCTGTCAATTCCCATGCCGAAAGCAAAGCCTGTGAATTCCTCAGGATCGATCTTGCAATTGATAAAAACATTGGGATCAACCATGCCTGCACCGCCGATTTCAACCCAGCCTGAATATTTACAGATCGGGCAACCTGTGCCATGACAAAGAAAACAGGAGATATCAATTTCTGCGCTGGGTTCTGTGAACGGGAAGTATGAAGGCCTGAACCTGACGGTAGTGTCTTTGCCGAACATCTCCCTGGCAAAATAATACAGGGTGTTTTTAAGGTCTGCCATACTCACATTCCGGTCGACATACAATCCCTCCACCTGGTGAAAAAAAACATGGGCTCTGGCCGAGATAGCTTCATTACGGTATACGCGTCCCGGCGCCAATGTCCGGATAGGCGGTTTTTGATTCTCCATGACCCGGATCTGGACGGACGACGTATGGGTACGCAATGCAACGTCGGGATCTTTCCTGATAAAGAACGTATCCTGCATCTCCCTGGCCGGGTGGTTTTCGGGGAAATTCAAGGCTGTAAAATTATGCCAGTCATCTTCTATTTCCGGGCCATCGGAAACATTGAATCCAATCCTTTCAAATATCTCAATGATCCTGAACCTGGTGGAAGAAACCGGGTGGATGGATCCCAGGGTATTGGGGACCGGGGGCAGGGTAATATCGGTTTCCGTTATCCCCGTGCCTGTCGTCGTTTGAACAAATTTTGCCGCCAGCTCCCGGAACCTTGATTCCGCCAGGTTTTTCAGTTCATTCAGCAAGCGGCCGGTTTCGCGTTTATTCTCCCCACTGATCAGTTTAAACTCTTCAAATAAATCGGTAATGACACCTTTCCGGCTGACAAACTTCAACCTGAAATTTTCAACATCCGATTTTTCACTTACTTGAAAACTCCTGATTTCCTTATCGGCCGCTTTTATTTTATTAAGAATATCCATGAACCTGTCGGTGGATTTTATAACCGGAATTAATTTATTGCTTGACTATATCTTTCTTTATCAAATATTCAAGGACGATCTTTACGCTGTCTTCAAGATTTTTGATTGACGTATCAATGGTTAATTCCGGATTCAGGGGTTCTTCATACGGCGCATCAATACCCGTGAATTCCTTTATCTCTCCCGCCCTTGCCTTTTTATAAAGCCCTTTGGGGTCCCTTTTCTCCGCAACATCGAGCGGAACCTTGACATAGATCTCAATAAATTTGCCGGCTTCAACCAAGGACCTGGCCTTATCACGGTCTGACCGGTACGGGGAAATGAATGCAGTCATGGCAATGATGCCCGCATCAGCAAAAAGTTTCGAAACTTCTCCGATCCTCCTGATATTTTCCTCCCTGTCCTCCGGTGAAAATCCCAGATTTTTATTTAGTCCATGGCGGATGTTGTCGCCATCAAGTACGTAACTGATATGCCCGGTTTCAAATAGTTTTTCCTCCACTGCATGCGCAAGGGTTGACTTCCCGGATCCTGATAAACCCGTATACCATATTACCGCTCCCTGCTGGTTCAGCAGCCGTTCCCGGTCTTCCCTTGTTACGGCACCTTTATGCCATGTGATATTCGTTGCTTTTTGAATTGCCATTCTTAAAATTATTTATTTACTGATTGCCGATAATAGTCTATTAATATTTTCCCGATCTCCGGCCGTGTAAACTCTTCCGGGGGCATTTCGCCCTTTGAAAGCATTTCCCTGACCTTGGTCCCGCTTATCAGCACATGGTCATCTTTTCCGTGCGGACAGGTTTTGGTCGATGCCATTTCTCCGCATTTGCGGCACCAGAAAGTCCAGTCGATATTCAAGGGTTTGATATGCAACGATCCATCGGGTATTTCATCGAAGATCTTCTGGGCATCAAACGGCCCGTAATAAGTCCCTACTCCCGCATGGTCGCGCCCGATGATCATATGGCTGCATCCGAAATTCTGGCGGAAGATGGCATGAAGCAGAGCCTCCCTGGGCCCGCCGTATCGCATCTCCATAGGGTATACTTTCAGGACCACATTTTCCTTCACATAATAGTTATCGATCAGAGCGGTATAGCATTTCATCCGAATGTCGGCAGGGATATCGTCTGATTTCAGCTTGCCGACCAGGGGATGTATGAGGATGCCATCGCTGACTTCCATGGCGATCTTGGTAACATACTCGTGGGATCTGTGGATTGGGTTTCGCGTCTGGAAGCCTGCGATCCGCGACCACCCTTTTTCTTCAAAGAGCTTCCTTGTATCCGCCGGCCTTGCGTAATATTCACCATATAACCCGGGATACGGACCTTCGCTTAAAACCTTAACAGGGCCTGCCAGATATATATCGGGCTGTGAATAGATTTTTTGCACCCCGGGATGCTTATCGTCTTCAGTCCTGAAAACGTTTCTGGCCTCATGCTTTTTATCGTACGGATACTTTTCCTCAACGGTCATGATCCCCATCAATTCATCGCTTTCGTCATCTTTCAGGGCAACCTTACTCCCGGGCTTTAACCGGTCCGCCTCATCCTTGCCGACAGCCAGGGTAATGGGGATAGGCCACATGGTACCATCAGCCATCAGCATGTCAGTAACGACCTTCTTATAATCTTCCTGCCGCATAAATCCGTTTAAAGGGCTGAAGGCGCCCATGGCCAGCATGATCAGGTCCGAAGTCTCCCGTGAGTTCATCCTGATGACCGGCAGCTTTACCGCTTTCTGTATTTCTTCAATCCGTTCGGCCCCGGAAACAAGCAGCGGCCGCAATAACCCGCCATGAGGCGGTATAAGTCTTGAATGCATTTTATATCTGTTTTAGCTAAAAATTCGCAAAAATTCCAGCAAATCTAATACATATTTTATACACGGTTAAATTATCATTGCAAAATGAATAATCGTGACATAGAGATCTTAAGGGATATTGTTTCGGAGAGCGGAAAGATGATCATGGAGATCTATGCCGATCAACAACGATTTGAAATCGTTGATTTCAAATCCGACAATTCCCCTCTTACGCTTGCCGACAGGAAATCCAATGAGATCATTGTCGATGGACTGAAAAAACACTTCCCCTCGATTCCGGTCTTATCTGAGGAGGGAAGAAATATTCCTTATGAAGAGCGCAGGAACTGGAATCGATTCTGGTTGGTGGATCCCCTCGACGGGACCAAGGAATTCATAAAAAGGAATGGCGAATTCACCGTCAATATAGCCATGATTGAGGATACCTATCCCGTCTTCGGGATCATTTACGCTCCTGCAATTCAGGTATTCTATTGGGGAGGGGGGGAATTCGGATCTTATAAGCAGGATGCCGGCACACCCGGAAAAATACAGGTTTCAGAAAAGGCGAAAGACCTGGTTGCCGTTAAAAGCAGGTCCCATGCATCGGAAGGCGAAAATGAACTTTATTCGAATTATCCGATAAGGGAATATATAAGCATCGGGAGCTCCCTAAAGTTCTGCATGGTTGCCGAAGGGAAGGCCGACCTGTATTACCGGCACGGACCCACAATGGAATGGGATACGGCGGCAGGACAGGCGATAGTGGAAGGGGCCGGGGGCAGGGTATTAAATGCTTCGAAAGAAAAATTCAGGTATAATAAAAATTCACTCCTGAACGGAAGTTTCTTCGTGCTGAACGGCAAACTGGAAAATTAATAAGCTTTTTCATCGCCCCGGAAAATGAGAACCAGGGTCATCAGCATAATCCTGAAATCAAACAGCATCGACCAGTTCTCCGCATAAAACCGGTCAAGCTTAACACGGTTCCTCATATCATTCAGACTCGATGTTTCGCCGCGGTAACCTCTTGCCTGGGCAAGGCCGGTTATCCCTGGCTTAACGGAATGCCGCATCATAAATTTTTCAATTAAAGCAGAAAATTCGGCGTTAAGCTGGATAGGGTGCGGCCTGGGACCGATCACGGACATTTCTCCGTGAAGCACATTAAAAAATTGGGGAACTTCATCGAGCGATGTCTTTCTTAATATCTTGCCGATCCGGGTAACCCGTGGATCGTTTTTAATCGCCTGCTTGGTATCCTCCCCGTTATCTGAATACATGGTCCTGAATTTATAACAGATAAACTGCTGGTTTCCTTTTCCATGCCGGATTTGCCTGAAAAAAACGGGGCCCTTTGAATCAAGTTTAATCAGCAATGAAATAATCGGCAAAAGCCATGACAGCAGCAGGGTTACAACCAGGAACGAAAAAATAACATCGAATGACCTTTTAATCAGTCTGTTATACATATCATCCAATGGCTGAGGCCTGACTTCCAGAACCGGGATATAATCATACAGCCTTACCTCAACACCTTTGTATGGAAAGCCGCGGTAATCGGGGATGAGCTTTACCTTAATAAAATTATTTTCCCCGAACGCCACAATTTTCAGGACATTTTCATTTTCCAGATGCGGCAGACAGCAGTAAATTTCATCAACATGGTTTTTAATTGAGAAATTAACCGCGTCATTGATCTTTCCTGATATCTGTTGACCTTCGAACTCATCATCAAAATACCCAAGGAATTTATATCCGTGTTCGGGGTGGTTTTTAAAGAACCTCCGAAGTTCCATGGCCAGCTCGCCATAACCGATAATGATCACTCTCCGGTAGTTATATCCTATCCGGCGGTAGAATTTCAGGAAGAGAAAAAATGCGAGATGAAACATCGAAATACCGGCAGACGTTAGCAGATAACTCACGAAGACCATTTTACGGCTGTAATCATCGCCTCTTATTCCGATCAGTGCAAAAATGAATAACAAATACAAGCCTAATGTATTTACCAATCTCCTGACGACGGTTTCGTAAGATGTGATTCTTGTTGTATCATGAGGCTGGATAAGAAATACAGATAATATCAGCGAAATATTGAAAAACATCAGCAATTCAAAATAATAGCTGTTGGTTAGTGTATCCAGGTTATTGAATGTGAGGTAGTAAGCCAGGAGGTAAAAAAGATTCAGGCTGATGAGCAAGCCCGCCAAATTCAACTCCTTTTGAAATTTTGAATAGCGTAAATACATTTTAAGCGCAGCAATACATTTTCCCAACCATTATCCTAAAACGACAAACGTAAAGTTTTCTTATCGACTATATAGATGTTTTTGTATCACTTTTATTAAAAATTTTAAATTTCATGTGCAATAAAAATCGACCATCAAATTGAATGCTAAATTAACAAAAGGAATATTATTAACTGAGGTTGATCTGATGAAAGATGATACAATTATATTAAAACAAAATCAGTCAAATGCATAAATCACAAATGTTAAGATAATCATTTTTATAATGTGCCATGATTTCAGGAAATTCTTCTTGTTCCCATTAAGTAATTTTTGAAATTGAGCAGAAATAACCGGATTCGAAATCTGGCTTAAATTTTAAGATTAATCTTATGCCCAACAATTCTGCTTTTTAATATTGCGAATACAATAAGGATAATAAATAATAAATTCGATGTAAGGTATCTTTTCCATAATCTTTGAGGTTCCTGAATAAACCTGAAAAACCATTCCATACCAATCTTTTGCATCCATAGCGGTGCTCTTCTCCTGATGCCGGCATAAACTTCAAAAGCCCCTCCGACACCAAGCAGTATAGCGTTGATATACGGGCTGTTTTCAGCCATCCAGATTTCCTGTTTGGGACATCCCAGTCCGACAAATACATACCCGGCGCCGGATAGATTTATCTTTTCACGGTGCATCGCTATTTCACTATCTGTCAGTGCCCGATATGGCGGTGAAATAAGCCCGGCTATCTTAACGAAAGGAAAATCTTTCCCCACCTTTTCGGCAAGCTTACTCAGGACTGTTTCGCTTGATCCATAAAAAAAGACTGGTACACTGTCCTGCTGGGCCCTCGCCAGTATGGCTGGCATCATGTCCATTCCTGGAATTCTTTCCTGGCGGATCCCATACATCAACCGTAATGCAAGAACCAGGGGATAACCATCAGGCAGGACATAATCAGCCCCATTTACCGATTCCCTGACTTCATTACTTCGGAGAGTTTCAATGCACATATGAACATTTGCGAAACATGCATATTTCCTCCGGGGCTTGCTGTACCCGGAAGACAGGCCGTCGATCAACTCTTCCCTGGTGATCCTGCTTATCTTAAGCGTTAATATTTTTGCCCTCGCCTGATCCATTCCGTGAAGTTATTAAATCATTCGCCCAGAGCTTCCTCCATTTTATTCCAATAATTCCTTTCTGTAAACTTCTCAAGGAAAATGTTTCTTCCCTCTGCTCCCAGCCTATACACTAATGATCCATTATTCAGCAATAACTCAATCCTGTCTGCAAATAAGTCGGATCGGTTATGCGGAACGAGGAAACCGGAATGACCGTTTTCAACAATCGACGGGATCCCGCCGATATCGGAAGCTACAACAGGCAGGCTGAACTGCATGGCTTCGAGAAGCACCAGTCCGAAAGTTTCATGAAAGGACGGGAAACAGAATATTGTCGCTTTTTTATATTCATTCCACTTCTGTTCATCCACCATAACGCCCGGAAACTGAATGTATTCCTTAATGCCGGTATCATCAATCTCCTGGAAAATTTTCTCTCTCATTTTATCGTCCTCGAATCCACCAACGACGCGAAAAACAAATTTTTGTTGTTTAACCTTCAATATTCTGCAAATATCCAGTATCGTGAATATTCCTTTGCTTTCCATAATCGCTCCGACATATAATATAACAGGTAGATTTGGCTTCCCTGAATTTCCCCTTGGATTATCTCCCGCAAAATCCCTCATCCCATCCGGCACAACCCTGATCTTCCCTGAATTGAAACATTCCGCTTCTGTTGTTCCATTCTCCGAAAGTTTGATGGCCATATCGGATTTGAAATAGGCTAACCTGAATAAGGGCTTTAAAAGATTCAACTCTTCGGTATAAAATCGCAAAATACCGCCAACCCTGAAGTGAAAGATCACTTCTTTAAAGAGCCACCTGGTGTTTGCAAGAATCACCACGTCACGGAAGAAAGGAACACTCTTATTGCCGACCGGCATATAGTATAATGTATGAATACGATGCCGGAATCGATATATGAATATTCTGCAGATTATGGCGAACAAATGCCATATTTTTCCTGTGCTGAATTTCCCCACTTCACTGATCTCGGCCGAGAATGCCAATCTTATGTGAAATAATTTAATCTTTTTATAATTCCCCTCGAGCAATAACTTGGTTGCAACAGCCTGGCCATGAAAAGGCGGAGGTGTTTGGCCAATCATTAAAATTCTTTTTATGGCATCCATTATTTTTTCTCCAGCGCTTTATGGATTCCCAAGGAAAAGCGGTTCACCATTTCCAAAACCGTATATTTCCTCCTGGCCTTGCGGCATCCTTCTTTCAGGTTTTCAAGCTTATCCGTATTCAACATTATATCGACAACGGTGTTTGCATACTGTTCTTTATCGTCAAGGTCCTTGAGCATGATGCCATTGGTGTTGGGAATAAGATAATCAATCTCCGGGCTGTGATAAGGAACATCTGTGGTAACAATAGGTGTTTCAAAATCAAAAGCATCGACTATGGCCAGGCCGACAAGGCCGGGCATCAGAAGAAGTTTCGCAACTTTGAAATAGATCAGCTTATCGGCTTCAAACCTGGGCCCGAAATAATGGATCCAGCGATTCTGTGTTAATTCTTTTTCTATAAAATGGGCATCCGGGCCTGCCCCGATAATGATCATCTCAAAATCGGGAATCTTCGACCTGATCAAATGGCAACATTCCAGGAGATAAACGATCCGCTTTTCAGGGTAAAGGCTGCCTGTATATAAACAAATATTTGTTGAAACAATATCATTTTCCTTCCCGAATCGGTTGATCTCATCTTCCGTTATTTGATCATACAACCTCATATTTTCCTCGTTATCCACGGAATTCTGGACTGATGTGATTCGCCTTTCATCAAATCCAAGACTTAAAATTACCCTTGCCGAGAGGTCATTATAAGCAAACCACCAGTGAACATGGCGTGACATCCATCGTTTGATTCTTTCGCCGAACCGATTCACATGAAGTGCCTGGAAGTTTTTGCCATGTCCCCAGAAACATAACTTCGCTTTGCGAAAAGGCTGTGTAAAAAAAAGCCAGTAATTAAGCAATAATTTACTGGCCTGTTCAACGATGATCAGGTCTGCATCGCCCAGGTATGAGATGCACGGTTGCCATACCAGGTTGTATTTGCCGAGCTTTATTATTTTGTTCCTAACCTCAATTCCCCAACTTATAATCACATTATCATGCTTGGCCATGTCCTGCCGGGAAGGTTGGCCATAAATTAATACCAGTTTAATGCCTGAGAGGTTCAATTCATTCTTTAGTCTTTCAAAAAATGGCTTTCTGAAGTGGGTTAAACGGTTTTGAATTATAACAATTTTTCTTTTTGGATACATATCATCCGTTAATCATTAAATAAGTCTTTTCACTTTCGAAGTCCGATACGATCGAGCGGAATCTGGTCTTTTAGATTCTCATTCATGATTTTTCTTAATTTTGAAAGAACATTTGGGTATTCCAGAGAATCGATAATCGTTTCATTATTATTAAATGTCTGCATACTTTTAATATAATCGGGGATTTCTATAACCGAGCTATTAATTGCAATATTGTTTTCAATCGCATTATTCATGGGCTTATAAGGATCTTTCTCAAGTATATTCACAAGTTCAGGATAGGATAAACTCCAGATACTGTCCTGATAGGGCATACGAAACAGTAATTTTTTCATCTGGCCCTCAATATTTGTCCCCTTCGTTAGTCTGACTTCCACCCTGACCGGTATCGATTTCACAAGGTCAAAAATATTATTATTAATGATATTATCACGTCCTCCCCCCAATATTATCCCAGTCTGGATATTCCTGAAAATATTTCCTTCGATAAGTGCGCCAGAACCAAAATCGTCCAGATATATTCCCGCCATTCCCCTGTAGTATTTGCTTTGAATATCATGCAAATAATTATATCGGATCATTGTACCGCGCATAGTCCAATCCCTGCCTGTATAGATGGCTCCTGCATCGCCTGTTTCGAATCCTATTCCAGAAATCTCGTTATAATCTATTATGTGATTATTCCCGGAAAAACGGATTGCCATATGTGGAATATCATGGATGAAATTATTCCTGATGACCTGCCCAACTCCGTCGATCTGTATACCGGGACTATAAGAAATCACCCACCTGTTGGTATGATGAATTTCATTGTTGATTATCTTAATATCCGCACGGTTCAAGGAAGCCCTTTCTCCTCCCGAAGCATAAACGCCTCCTTCACCGGTATGATAAATTTCGCAGTCATGAATTACCACATCATTGCTCCGGTTTATATCAATTCCGCGATTTCCCGTATTCCTAACAACCAGATCGCCGAGTTCAATGGAATTACTGTTCACAATTTTAATTCCTGTACCCCGCGTATCCTGAAAAACGATCCCGCGCCAGCAAATTTGCTCTGAGTCATCGATCAGCAGTAACGGATCCATGAGTACCGATAAGGTCACTTTAATGCTGTCGGTTGTTTTGGGTGGCCAGAAAAGTAATTTGCCTCTTTTATTATTAAAATACCATTCACCCGATTCATCCAGTTCTTCCAAAATATTCAGCCCATAGAAACGGTGGCTTTTGATATACCCGTAGGTTCCGTAAGGCTTCGCTGTGATAATTGCTTTTAGTTCCGTGTCGATCTTAATGATTTTAACATATGAATCGGCCCAATCCACTGCCCAAAAACCATGCAGCCAGATCTCATTTCTGGTATCCCAGGAACTGATTTTATCATCGGAGTAATTGAATTGATCTCCATAGCGCCCCTTTTCAACACCGGAAATATTTGCGTAACCGCGATTTGGCCAGCGGGCCAGATTCAAAGGAATGTCGTCTATAAAAAGTTCCATTGGCGAAGGTTGCTGTGCCATAGGAAAGCCCCTGGGTCCGATCAAGCCGAAATTAATGAGGCCGATTTTGCCAATATCGAATTGTAGAATCTCTTTTTTTGCATGCTCAGCCAGCTGCCCCAGGAATTCATCATCAGGGTGAGTAAAATCATTTAATTCTTTGCTCCCTGATATGATCGCCTTCTCATTTTCATACGGGCGAAAGATTATTTTCGGGCCGCGAATTCCAGACAATATTAACGTTGAATCAAGAGAATACCTGCCTTCCCGGAATTCAACCACGATTGGGACTCCGAAGTTTTGCTTTATTGCCTGGGTGATTAATGACAGGGCTCTGTGAGGTGTACGAACTGGCCCTTCGATATTGTGTGGAACAGCCGATATACCTGTCCAAGAGTCGTTTCCCGAAGGTGAAATGAAAAATCGGATTGAATCGGGAGAAACTTCATCGGAGAAATCCGAAGTGGTAACCGGCTCAGTTCTGATTAAGAGAATTAATGCAATCAGGGATAGTTTCAGCGTAGAACAATTTCTAAAAGTTTGATTTCAATTTAAATAATTCACTTCCCGCAAGAAGAAAGGCACCGGCCCCGTATTCCTGGTAATCATCATAGGACACCTCGCCAGGCGCGCTGTCTCCGCCCTGAACCCAACCTAATTTGCCGTCAGGGTGAATCGAATTTACAAGTCCTTTCCACGCCCTTTCAACCACAGGGCCAAATTGTGCCTCAGGTAATAAGCCCTCATTGATACCCCAGGCAATGGCATAGGTGAAAAAACCAGTCGAGCTCGCTTCCGGATACGGTGACTCGAGAGAATCGAGCAAGCTTGACCTCCACAACCCATCACCTGATTGCAGGGCAGCGATCTTTCCTGCCATAGCTTTATAAATGTCAAGATACTTATGGTAATAAGGGTCCTCCTCCGGAAGGTATTCTATTATCCTTACGATGCCGGCGATGACCCATCCGTTTGCCCTTGCCCAGAATGTTTTAAATCCGTTGGGGGTTTTACGCGTGAAATACCAGTGGCTCTGAAAGAAAAGGTTCTCGGCGCTATCGTATAACAGGTCCTGGCTTTCCCACCACCATTTATTCAGTGCGCTGTAATATTTGATTTCACCGGTCGCCTGGTATAACCGTGCCAGAACGGTCGGTGACATGAAGAGGGCGTCGGCCCACCAATAGAGCTCATCTCCATTACGATTCTCAAGTATAAGCCTGTCGAAAGTCGATACCGCTGAGTTAATCATATACTCCTTATGCTCCAGGAAAAAAATTTCCAGGTAAGTCTGCCCACAGGAGTGATCGTCGGCATGATCATACCGTTGGTCGAGTTTCCATTCCTTTTGTGACGCCCAGTCTTTACATGCCAGTAAATAATTCACATCACCTGTAGTATAATAGGTCGACATGACACCGGCGTATAAGGCTGAGCGGGCCCAGGCCATTCCATTGCCGTCGTTCATTTCAACCGGATTCAATATTTGCCAGCTACAGACTTTTCTCATTATTTGGCTAATACTCTCCGGGTCGTAAATGTTTTCAACCTTGGACAAATCGATAGTGACATCATTTTTTAATGACTCCTGGAATAGAATATCTTCATTGTTCCCGCATCCAAACAGAATTATCAAAACACAATATCTATACAATTCGTTTCGCATGAAGATTATTTTTTCCTGGTAATAATTTTTGTTCTTCAGAATACATTATTCCCATTTGAACAAGATAAAAGCAAAGCATATAAAAAAAATAAATTAATACATTGGTAGAAAGAAACAGAATATTTGTATATAACACAATGGTAAGGTTCTTTATATTTTTTGAATTAATATAGTAAAATATAAATGTCCAGATGACAAAAATAATTAATCCGTTTTCAAGACATATTTTTAATATATCGTTCAGCGGATTTTCGAGCGGGTAATTTAAAGTTGTCAATAAATGATGGCTGCTTCCTGTGCCTACTCCGAGCATGGTAAAATGAAAATGTTCAATCAGTAATTTCCAGAGAAGGTATCGTCCGTTAGTAAATGTATTTGACGGCAGGCCGATATTTACCCGGATCCAATTATCAAACTCTCCATTTGTAAATAAAAAAATCAAAAATATAATACCAACATTCAGGAGAACCCCTGAAATTCCTATCAAAAATCGTGGACGTCTTATAGGGTAGTAAAATCGTTTCATCATTATAAAAAAAATCAATCCTGCCACAACAGCGGCAATTGCTCCTCTCTTTCCAGAGATGATCGTTAAAATGAGGCCTAACAGCGTTAATTTGGATTTTCCTTTGAATAAAAAATAAAACGTGAATAAACCGATCAGATAAGCCAATTCCGATTCGGCAGAAAATCGCGAATAAAATAATGTTGATATAACATCCAAATTTTGATAATTGAAAACATTTGAAATACCTTTCTGTAAGATAAAAGCCAGAATCATTCCAATAAACATGAAAATCATGTATCGATCATATTTATCCGGATCTATATAATATGCAAAAGCTGTCGCCGATAGTATTGGTAA
>DATDPY010000458.1:0-7700 GCA_035292565.1 Cyclobacteriaceae bacterium
GTCGATCCTGCCCGAGTACCGCAGTTTCCTGTCTTTGTCGAAAACAAAGACATGAGGCGTGGCAACTGGCCCGTATTTAAGTGATACTTGCTGGTCGGCGCCGTCGAAGAGATAAGGGAAATTATAGCCTTTATCCCTGGCCCTTATTTTCATATCGGGCAGATCATCTCCCATGTCGGTGTATCCCAGTTCGGAGAGACTTAGCGCAGTAATGTTGTTTGGCATAATGGCCACGAAACCAACTCCTTTTGGCCGGTAATTTTTAACCAAATCAATAATCCTGTCCTCATAAGCCTGTGCTGTAGGGCAGTGATTACAGGTAAATATGACCACCAGAAGAGGGTACTGGCTGAAATCATTCACGGTATATTTCCTGTCATCAATTCCGGGCAGATCAAATCCAGGCGCGGTTTGGCCGATCTCCAGAGTTTTAACCTCCATAGGTTCCTGTGCTGTGGAATTCACAGAAATCAGTCCGAAGATTACCATCAATATAACGATGTCCAGTCTTGTCATAGGTTCAGATTTTAAATTTATCGAGCAACGATTTTCAGGGCTGCATAATCCCGGAATCCGGGGGATTTGATCATTACTAAGCCGGAACCGGAATTTATCGTTTCCGAGTGCATAATGCTCCCGTTTTCCACATCATGCCACTGCAGGTTATATATTCCTTCGGGTAATGATAATGATATTTCAACATTTCCACTTCCTTCGAAATAGATTGCATATTCCCGTCCTTGCCAGGATAGTGATCTTGAAAAAAGCCCGGGGGCATGACGGATTATGTTCGAATCAGGTTTCATTTTGACAAAATTCATACCTTCGATAAAATCTTTCAAGACCTTCAATTGTTTTCGAAGACTTGAGTCGCCGCCTCCCGGTGCATCGTTGACGCCGGTTCCGTCTTCATATCCTGGGAAAAAGGAATAATCAAGATTATTGAACACACCGCCTCCTGCCAGAATGAAATTCCAGGCTTGTTTCCTGTACGTAACGCTTTCAGGGCCTGAAAAGCCTGATTCATCAAAACTGATCACCCGGTTATGCCCATAATTCAGCAAAACGTTTTCAGGATGTACATAATGAAAGTTCATTATTCCGATCTCTGGTTCTGCCTGCCGCACTGGGTATTTGAAATTACAATAATTCTGTGCGATTAGGTGTTTATTAGGCAGCCTTTTCTCTTCATCGGCGATAATACGTGCAATCTGACGCTGCCATTGAAGGGATGAGTCACCCGCAATATCGACATGACGTACCCAGGCTTTCCCGGATTCGGGATCATACTCGTTAATATTCAGAACATTTTTTCCATTATCGGCCCAGGGTTCGTTCTGGATTTCGAATATCAGGTTATTATAGGAGTTCAATTCCCGAACGATCTTCCTGACCATTTTTTCCTGGTACGCAAGAATTGCCGGGTAATGAAGAAGATTCACTTTCCGGAAGTCGTCGGCCTGGGTATTATTAATATTATTGGCTGGGTTAAAAGGGTGAATTTCCCAGTTTTCGTTATTATAAATGGAGGTAAACAGCGTGATTTCGACAATGATGTTTCTTTTTTCAGCTTCAGTAAGAAAGGATTTTAGTCTTACAAAATATTCCGTGTCCCAGTTTTCCAGGTCGAATTTATTTCCCCCGTTTTTATAGCCGGGGACACTGCATCTGCTCCAGGGTATGATCAGCCGGGACGATGAGGGGGCCAGCGAATTGTGTTTAATTCCAAATTGACCCGGAGTTTCCATATAGAATCCCGAAAAAACCCTGGTGTAGTTCATTCCATCGCGTTCCAGCGCGATGAGATATTTGGTATAATCGAAATCCAGGTTCATCACTGCTCCGTAATGTTCCCCCGATGAAATAATGATAAGCGGCTTCCCATTGTATATCAAATAATGCGGGTTATCGGGATGAAGGGCAACCGGCTGAGAATTCAGGCGGCAGGATATTAAAATAAAACAAGATATCAGGAAAATCCGCATGGCGTAAAAAATGCCTTTCAAATTAGTTAAAATTAAGGTAAGGGAAAGACGTGATCTAAAAAATAGTTAAAATATTTTATCAGGTATTCTTCCAATCTTGAAAGGAAGCGGGTGAGATCCTGATGATATTATCCAGAATATCAGGAGCCGCGCCTCAAATGTTTTAACCGGGTCACCTCTTCAGGAGTCAGATACCTCCATTTCCCGCGAGGCAGGTTTTTTTTGGTCAGGAAGGCATACATCACCCTGTCGAGCCTGGTGATCTTGTAGCCGAATTTTTCAAAGATCCTTCTGATGATCCTGTTTTTTCCACTATGGATCTCAATTCCTACCATGTGTTTATCGGGTGAAACAATCGCGATTTCATCAGGTTTAATAAATCCATCTTCCAGTTCAACCCCTTCCCTGACCCGGGCGAGGTCTTCTGCACTGACCGGCCTGTCGAGGCCAACCTCGTAGATCTTTTTTACCATATGGGAAGGGTGAGCGAGGTTTTCGGTCAATTCCCCGTCGTTGGTCAAAAGTAAAAGCCCTGTGGTGTTCCTGTCGAGCCTGCCTACCGGGTAAACCCGCTCTTTGCAGGCGCCCTTGATAATTTCCATTACGGTGGCCCTGTCTTCCTCATCCCGGGTGGAGGTAATGTACCCTTTCGGCTTGTTTAGCAATAAATATACGGGCTTTTCACTTTTTATTACGCGGTCATTGAATTTCACTTTGTCGGCAGTGTGCACTTTTAAGCCCAGCTGAGTCACTGTTTTTCCATTGATGCTTACTGAGCCGCTTAATATCAACTGATCGGCTTCCCTGCGGGAACAAATGCCGGCATTGGCAATAAATTTATTAAGCCTTATCCCGGTGTCTGTTGATTCCGGGTTCTGTTTCCCGTAATGATCATTGCCGTGAACCGAATAATGCGGTTTATATCCATGCCGGGATTTCGTCCCTCCGGATTTTCGGTTTTTTCCCCTGTCTTTTGCGGGATTTTTCATGGTTCAGGCAGTCAGGCCTGTTCTTCAATTTTTTCGTCGCCAATGTTATTCTCCCGGGGGAAGTCCTTTGGAACGGGAAGTTCACTGATATCATTAATTCCGAAGTATTCCATGAATTTGGGGGAGGTTCCAAACAGAAGCGGGCGCCCGGGCGTATCACCTTTGCCTTTTATCTCAATCAATTCTTTCTCGAGGAGTTTTTGCGTAGTGTAATCGCAATTTACGCCACGGATCTGCTCGAGTTGCGTTTTGGTAATAGGCTGTTTATAAGCAATTATAGACAAGGTTTCAAGGGCAGAATTGGACAATCTCTTTTTGGATTGCTGCCGGAGCATAATGCCGATGCTCGACTGATAGGCAGGCTTGGTCAGAAACTGGTACCCTCCCGCTATTTTCTCGATATGGAAGGAATATTCCTCCGAGTCATATTTGTCGATCAGTTTTTGAATGGATAAAGCGATATCGTTTTCAGGAACCTCCGTCCCGAACATCTCGCCAAGACAGTTTTTTATATCTTCCTCCCGGACAGGTTTCGGTGAAACAAAAATCAAGGCTTCAATATGATTGGACAGGAAATCCAAATTATTTATTCTTGGCGAGTTTGGCTTCTATAGAATGCATGGTATGCGGTACGGCACGCAGCCTTTCCTTGCTGATTAGCTTGCCGGTATCGACACAAATTCCGTAGGTTCCGTTTTTGATCCTGATCAAGGCGCTTTCAAGGCTATTGATGAATTTTTGTTGCCTCGCCGCCAGTTGGCTGAGACTTTCCTTTTCCATGGTATCAGAACCGTCTTCCAGGAATTTGCTTGATCCGGCCGTATTATCCGTACCGCTGTCGTTGCTTCTGCTGAGAGATTCTTTGATATAATTTAACTCCTTTCTCGCCTTGTCGAGTTTTTCAAGAATTAAGGTCTCGAACTCTTTCAGTTCATCTTCTGAGTACTTGGTTTTTTCTTCCTTGCTCATTTTTTCCAGTTTAATTTTTTAGTCGCCGGAGCCTTTGCCGGGGAATCAATTAAGGCCCCCTGAATAATGAACCGCAAATTTCCGCATTAAAATTCTATTTTAGAAAAAAAAACATAAAATTGAGTAAAAACCTCTTCAATATGCCTTTCCGAACGCTGATTGCCATATTCGCAATGATATTCCTGGCATTCAATTCGTGTTCCAGGCGAGGACCTGTGCCCTTCGCCATAGTCATTCATGGAGGTGCCGGCACCATTTTAAGGGAAAAAATGACGTCTGAAATGGAAACGGCTTACAAGGTCAAGATGGAAGAAGCCATTCTCGCAGGATACCGGATTCTGGATTCCGGGGGAACGGCAATCGAAGCTGTTAAAACATCCATTATCATTCTGGAGAATTCCCCGCTTTTCAATGCCGGCAAAGGGGCTGTTTTCAATCATGAGGGGAAAAATGAGCTGGATGCAGCCATTATGGATGGCTCAAACCGGAAAGCGGGTGCGGTTGCAGGAGTTACCGTGGTTAAGAATCCCATTCTGGCTGCATACTCGGTAATGACACAAACTCCCCACGTTCTGCTTTCTGGAAAAGGCGCTGATGAATTCGCGAAATCCATTGGACTGGAAATCGTTGATCCATCCTATTTTTATACGGAGGCTCGATATAAGAGCCTGATGGAGGAATTGAGTCGGGAAGCAAAAAAAAACAGCCTTGACAAGAACCCAAATAATAGTTCCGGTACTGTCGGTGCGGTAGCCCTTGACCGCTATGGAAATATTGCTGCAGGTACATCTACCGGGGGCATGAATAATAAACGATACGGCCGGATCGGAGACACACCGGTAATTGGCGCGGGAACTTATGCTGATAATAATACCTGCGCCATTTCGGCCACAGGGCATGGAGAATTTTTCATCCGGAAAGTTGTAGCATACGATATTGCCGCAAAAATGAAATACCTGAAAATCTCACTTCAGGAAGCGGCGACTCAGGTGATCATGGATGAATTGCCATCATTCGGAGGAAACGGCGGGGTAATAGGAATCGATACGCAGGGAAACATGATCATGGAATTTAATACCGCCGGCATGTACAGGGGCTATATGAAGCAGGGCGAACACCCGCGCATTTTTATATTCAGAGATTAAAAACGCCTGCCCACAGCCACTTTGTCTTTAAATATTTTATGTGTACCATCCAGGTGAAACGTTTCGAATACTACGATATAATATCCCATCCCGGCCTTTGAGCCGTTTTCGTTTTTACCATCCCAGGAAAAAAATCCTGAAGCCGGGATTAATTCGTTGTTTGCCAGGCGCCGGATCATTCTTCCATTAATATCAAAAATGAAAATATTGGCAACAAAGCCCGGTCTCCCAAAATTGAAATATATAATTGCTTCATTGAGCGAGACGGGGCCGTCCGGGGAAAAGACATCAGGTATGATATCGATTTTTCCTGAAAGCAATGTATCTGATGGAATGGTTGAGTTGGTATTGCCTGGCGTGCCGAATCCATTTCGTTCCGATGCGGAATGCCAGTTGAGCGGATCATTCGTGGGTCTATCCGGATCAACACGTTCCAGAGAAACCCCCTCGAAATTGTCGAGAAGCAGAAAATGAATTTCCTCATCATAATCGAAGCGATCAATGAGCTTCCCCTCGCCGGAAAGGATAAGGATCGATCCCGAATCATCATTCATTGCGGGAATTTTATCCACTTCAATGATGTTTGCAGAATTACCCTGTGGAAATTCATTCAGAGTCCTGGTACGATTTGTCGTAAAGGCCTTTATGGATCCCGGAGATACAACGAATGGAACCTCAGATAATAAAGATCCGCCATCCCCGGTCAATCCTCCGGTTCCTGAGAAATGCCATTGATGGAGGTCGATGAATTTCTCCGACCGATTAAGAATTTCGATGAAATCAAAACCTGTTGTCCGGGGATTGAATAATACCTCGTTGATGACAATATCGGCGCTATCGGCCGGAAGAGGCACACCAAATTTGATGGGATCAGGATTCAGTATGAGGTTTCCTACACAATCCGTAATATTTCTGATTTTCAATTCATAAATGATGCCTTGCTTAAAAGATTCAAGAGTATTGCAGATAATCTCGGTGAAGGTGATCAATCTGAAATCCCTGATGAAATGCCGGCCATTTACGGTTATATTGCTTTCAAAAACGGACCCTGCATGTACAGGTTCTGAAAACCTCAGCAATACCTGGCGATCATCGATGGCCGAAACCGATTCCAGGGAAGGCCCGAGGTTATCGGGATTCGGGGATTGATTTGTATTCGTTCTTCCGGGGCTTCCCCCGTCCCTGTCTGAGGAGGGACTCCAGTTGGATGATTTGCCGCAGGGATTATTAATATCTGTCATTTCAAGAGAGATCCCGGCCGGAAATCCACCGGGGAACCACTGCATATTCAGATCGAGATCAAAAACGAGTGCGCTGTCATTCCTGATTATGCTGAGCCTTTCTCCATCGTTACTGATACCGGGGAATCCGGGAACGTAAACCGGCCTGGGGAATGCAACGTCATCGACGTTTGAACGACATAGTATCCGGAACTCTTTTGGAAGGATATTTTTATCCGGTAATACGACGGTATCGGATCCGGCAATCAGACAGCATCCACCCAGGCTTATGATCTTATCCGTGGGGTTATAAATCTCAATGAATTCCTCCTCAGGCAATCCATGCGAAGGAGTAGGATCAATCATAACTTCGGTGAAAATCAGTTCCAGAAAAGAGGGTTCGATGCCGATACCCAGGATTACGGAAGTATCGACCTTATAAGTTTGCGAACAATCTTTAAGATTTCGTATGGCCAAGGTTCCGGGAATTCCGGGATAAAGGCTGTCAGATAATGATAACCGAACCTGGTTTGGATTTTCCGGTTCAGCGACAATCTCCAGGACAGAGTTCCCAGTTATGGAAAAATTCTCCGGCGACATGGTTCCATCCATGGGATCGGCAAAATCGAGCCATAAGAATTTTCCTTCTGCCCAATAATCATCAAACCCGCGGCGTAAATTTTCGACCTTTTCCGAGAATACAGAATTAATGGCGCCAGGAGTTCCACCGGCGGAGGCTACCGAAATCTTCCACGACTTCCGTCCCCAACATTTATAATCAGGATTTATCAGCTCAAAACTCCACCCTCCATTCTTTTTGTTTAGATCATCGATCCAATCTTTATTATAGGAAACCGCATCAAGGATTTCACCGTTTTTGTCGGTCAGGACTACCTCGTCGTCTTCGTTGTTCAGGTTATCCCAGTATCTGACAGGGCCCGATACGCCAGTGTATTTAGAAAATACATTTCCCGCATCATCATCAGCCAGCAAGGCAAATCCCTTAGATGGAATGATCATTCTTTCTATTTGTTTATTATTCAGGCGACACCCGTCGAGTAAAAGGTAACTGCCGGAAATATTCATGATCTCAATAAATTCGAACGCCGGTAATCCTACAGAGGGAAGAGGGTCTGCCATGATTTCATTGATCACAACTGATCCGGGAATTACAGGTTTGATATCATGATAAATAAAAGAGGAATGGAAATCCAGTGACCGGTTACCTGCAAGATCCTCCAGGAGTCGGATCATCAGGATATATTCCCGGCCTTCATCGAGCTGGATATCCCAGAATAAAAAAATCACGGCCTTGGAGGGATCGTAGGCGGCCGAATCCGGGCTTCCGATCCCTTCCAATAAATAATTCTCTGGATCGGCCCCAGGTAAAGG